>SLAU01000221.1 GCA_007126675.1 Balneolaceae bacterium | reverse complement strand
TCTTCGAAACCATTACGGTACTGTTCGGCGTCAAAACCTGTTCGATAGGAAAGAAAACCGGTATTAAGTCCGATGCCATACCGGCCGGGCATCCACTCCAGTCCCAGTTCAGGCTGCAGGGCTGTAGCGGTGTTCGGGCTCCCAATTAGCCCGCCGCCGAGATTCAGATCAACGGAGAATGGTGGTTTTACATTTTGTGCGTAAGCCAAAGAAGTAAAAGAGGCCATGAAAAGTATCAATACAGATAACTTCCAAGTATGGCCAGGACAGGGAACCCTGAGATTTTTCATAAAATGGTATATTAGCCGCGGCCTGATACTTCAGCCTCGTATGCGATGATAAATTTTTATGCCTGAAAATAAAGGAGATCCTGTTCTTAAAATCAAACTTAGTATGAACGCTACTCTCATACTTAGATAAGCATACAGATTTCTGAACATAGTTTTTTTTAAAATCCCTTTATGTACAAACACATGGTTTATACGATGGGATTTTTCAGGTTTTGTTACATGATTTTGAAAAACAAGCCCAGTGCCGACTGAAACTCTTTGAAATGGTGTAAATCGAGCTTGCCTTTAAGAATAGCGAATTACTCAATCATGCTCCGGCAGAATTCAGAATGAACCCGAATAGGCTGAAATGATCGTATTTTTCCTCCATCAGCCTGAACGGATCAGAATATTAATCACCTGCCACTTCAATGGTTACCGGCACCTTCGTATCTGCCCAGTGAATAACCATGTCTCCAGAATTATCCGTGATATTTTCGAAATAGATCATCATCTGTTCCATAAAATAGGCACTTTCCGGCTGAACCTGTACCCTGACCAGGTCTTCCGCCTCATCGTACTGAGTTCCCCATGATAATTTGTGATTTAGTATCACTGTCCATTCATCAACACCGGGAATTGTGTACAGGGAATAGGTTCCTGCTTCAACATGTTCACCTTCCAAAAGCACGTCATCAGAAAAAAC
Organism: Balneolaceae bacterium; assembly: GCA_007126675.1. GTDB lineage: Bacteria > Bacteroidota > Rhodothermia > Balneolales > Balneolaceae > SLAU01. Next base: position 6,417 of record SLAU01000221.1, on the reverse strand, counting down.
AATAGCTGTTGATTCATTTGCCCCAGTTCTCCAGACACTATCAAATGGAACCAGGTCACCAAAAATTACACGTTCGCGAACAGACGGACGCCCATAAGTCACAGATACTGTTGTAAGGCCAATCTGCTGTTCAACCGCTGCATTTGGGCTGGCCCAAACGCGATCAGTGGTTCTTTCCTGTGCCTGTAAACTACTGTTCAAAATTAAAAGCGTAAAAATCAGACCGAGTAAAGTAATCAGTGTTCGCATAACAGATGTCTTTTTCTTTTTAAAGTTTCAGTTTGAGAGTTAATTAAAGTGAATCTTGCAATAAATGAGGAAAATCTTTCTTGAATTTAGCAACTTTGGGTGCAATTACAACTGAGCAGTATCCGGCATTCGGATTATTGTTAAAATAATTTTGATGATAATCTTCAGCTGTACTGTAATTCATCAAGGGGGAAATTTCAGTAACAATCGGATCATCCCAAAGATCGCTTTTATCCGTTTTGGCTAACGATTTCTCAGCAATTTTCTTTTGATCTTCATTGTGATAAAAGATTGCAGATCGATACTGGGTTCCTACATCTGCACCCTGGCGGTTTAATGTAGTTGGATCATGTGTATGCCAAAAAACCTCAAGAAGTTCTTCAAAAGAAATTACGTCCGGATCAAACATTACACGTACCACTTCAGCATGTCCGGTATTTCCGGATACAACCTGTTCGTACGTCGGGTTTTTTACATGTCCACCTGCATAACCTGATTCAACTGCAAGTACTCCGTTTACACGCTGATAAATTGCTTCAACACACCAAAAACATCCGGCACCAAAGGTAGCATTTTCCTGTTTCACAGTATCATTGTTTATAGAGCTGAAAACAACTCCGGTTAAAAGTAAAGTTTGGATTATCCAATTCATTTCTGCCTTTTCATATTAAAAATCATTTATCGACAAACAAACGTTTCATTCGCCGATAACGTGCCCTTAATTAAAATGACCATATCAAAGGAATAAAAATAGTAGCCAGTATCCAAAAAACAACATTCAACGGAACACCAATTTTAATAAAATCAATAACTTCGTATTGTCCCGGCCCATAAATCATGGTATTGGTTTGATAACCGAATGGTGTAATAAGGCTGAGAGAAGCTGCAAATGTAACTGCATAGAGAAAGGGCTCGGGCTGAACCTGCATCAGATCTGCAGTTTGAATAGCAATAGGAGCCAGCAAAGCTGCTGATGCATTATTCGACATTACTGCTGTAATAAGCAATGTGAGCACAAAAAACCCGGACATTAAAACAGTTGGGCCGTAATCAGAAAGCATTTCAATCATATAGTCGGCCATAAGTGCTGCAGTTCCGGTATTATCCATTGCGGTTCCGAGTGGCAATACACCGGCCAGTAACATAATTACTTTCCAGTTTACCGCTTCATAAGCTTCAGCAGTTTTAAGGCACCCGGTTAATACCATCAGAACTACGCCTGCAATGGCACTTATTACAATTGTTGTAATTCCAAGAGCTGCAGTTAACACAACACCGGCAATAATTGCAACTGCAAGTGTTATCTTGTCACGGCGATATGTTAAAGTGTCCGGTTCAGAACCATTAGTAATGATGGTTCGGTTTCAATCTCATTAATTCGCTCCGAACTCATCGACAATAAAATAGTATCTCCGCCTGTAAGTGCTTGGTTAGCCAGGTCATTATGCTTTACTTTACCATGGTGCCGGATAGCAAGCGGTACTGCACCCAGTTTTTCATAGATGTGATAGTCTCTCAATTTTGTATTTTCGAGAGCTGATTCGGGGGCAACAACTGCCTCAACAAGAGCATCACGTCCCTGTTCAAGATCGATATCCACCCATTCATGAGCCGAACGAAGGGACACATCTTCCCGGTTCAGAAGTTTTTTTATATCATCCTTATTTCCCCTGATTCGTAAAATATCACCGTTTGATATTTGAATTTCACTTCTCTGGGCAGAAGAATCAAAGCCATCTTTAAACACCCTGATTACATCCAGGTCAAGTTCCCTTGTAAGTTCTTTATGATTTAATGTTTTCCCAACCAGGTCTGAAGTTGAATTAATGATTATATCAGTCAGGTAATCCTGCAATTCGTATCCTTTTGTGAGGTCCTCCTGTTTACGCCTCTCCGGTATCATCTTGATACCGATGGTAAAGAGAAAGGTTAAACCGGCAATAAGAAAGATCAATCCCATACCGGTAAACTCAAACATTCCGATTGCATTCAATCCTCTTTCCACTGCAATTGAACTGACAAGTATGTTTGTAGAAGTACCGATAAGCGTACACACACCACCAAACATGCCGGCAAATGAGAGAGGAATTAAAAGCTTTGACGGACTGATATCAACTTTAGCAGCAATCATCATTATTACGGGTATAAAAATTGCCACTGCGGCCGTATTATTAATAAATGCAGATATCACTCCGATAAAGATCAGAAGAGATAGAAACCAAAGATTAAAATTCTCCTGCATTTTTTGTGAAAAAAAATCACCCGCATTGCTCAAAATCCCGGTTCGCCGCACACCCTCGCTTAATATAAACATTGCTGCTACTGTTACCGTAGCGGGATTACTGAAGCCGGACAACCCCTCGGTTGGAGAAAGTATACCGCTAACCATCAAAGCTGTCATGATGATGATTGCGGTTACATCATAGGTTACATAGTTAGTAACAAAAAGAAACAGTGCCACTACCAAAAGAAGCAGCACAAAAATTATTTCAAATGTCATTTGGTGTCCATCAAAGCAACGTTTTAAACAGGGTTAAAAAAATAGATTTAAAATAAGAATAACAACCTATTAGATTATTAGCAGCCTGTATCTCAAAAACTCAATGCTAATGCTTATTAACAAAATTGTTTTTTGGAAAAATGTGATTCGTATTTCAAACCAGGAAAGGCATTACTTATTTCGCAGGTATGTCAGATATTTCTTTTAGTAAGTAGAAGGCAGATAAAATGTAATTCATCAAATACAAAACAATATTATCTGAAAGCATGCATCATTTAAAGATCAAAAAATCAACCATAAAAGCATTAAGAGTATAAAAATCCATGCTCCGATTTTAACAGATAAAGATTGTTTTGGAAATTCATACCCGCATATGGGACACTCATCATTATCTTTATCCACTTCAACTGCACAAGAAGGGCATTCAATTTTTTTCATTATTCTGTATAATAGTCTAAGCTTTACTATTTTGATAAAAATAGCATCTAATTGTAACTAACCGAACATTAATCATAAAAAAATCATTTTAATTATGGCAGGACAGGGTTCAGGCGGTAATGTTCTTGCGGCACTTTGTAGTTTATTTATTCCCGGATTGGGGCAATTATTACAAGGCAGGTTTTTTATTGCAGTTTTCATGTTTGTATTGGCTGGCCTGCTTTGGATTATTTTGTTGGGATGGATTATCCATCTCTGGTCAATCCTTGATGCAGCACGTTTTAAACCAAAATATTAAATCTATAACCTGATAAGATGAGTGCTTCGTTACAACTGGGGCGGTATGCAGGTATCAAAGTTCAAATTCACTGGACATTTTGGCTGTTATTTATCTTTATCGCCTTTCTTGTTTTTGCTAATGACGGCACCTGGATTGATCTGTTTTGGCATTCGGTTTTCATCTTAGCGCTTTTTCTGTGCGTTGTATTTCATGAGTTTGGCCATGCTTTAGCGGCGAGAAGATATGGAATTGGCACCCGGAACATTACACTGTTGCCCATCGGGGGTGTCGCAAATCTGAAGGAAATACCTGATAACCCAAAAGAGGAATTAGTAATTGCATTAGCCGGCCCGGCAGTGAATGTTGTAATCGCGCTTTTGCTATATCCATTTGTTCCACTTGATCAATTCTTAATTGATGACCCTGAACTGCTTGAAGAAAGATTAACCGGTATCACCTCTGATAACTTTATCTTTTACCTGTTTGCAATGAACATTGCTCTAGTGGCATTTAATATGATTCCGGCATTCCCCATGGATGGAGGAAGGGTATTCAGAGCCCTGCTGGCAACCCGAATGAGCAGGGTTCGGGCTACACGTGCTGCTACTGCTCTCGGTAAGTTTATGGCATTGCTGTTTTTCCTGGTCGGGTTATTTACAAACATCCTGCTTGTAATTATAGCTGTATTTATTTGGTTCGGTGCACATTCCGAGAATATTGCGATTCAACAGTTAAGCCTGCTGGAAGGAAATGATGTTCGCGATGCAATGATCACCGACTTCACAATTATAAAACCTACCGATTCGCTTCAAAACGTTATTGATCGAATTCTTGAAAGTACTGAGCAGGATTTTGTGGTTGCTGAGAATGAGAATGTTCTTGGAATCCTTTACATGGCTGATTTATCAGTAGCTTTAAGAGAAAAAGGAAGAGATGAAGTTGTAGAGAATGTTATGGAAAAAAATATTATAAAACTTAATGCCGGCGACCCTCTGCCAACTGCCTATAAACAGCTAAAAAGAGGTAACAAAAATTTCTTTCCGGTTATGGAAAATGGCAGGCTTGTCGGGGTTTTGGACATGAATAATATCAATGAATTTTTAAATTTTAGAGCTGCATATGATTATTAATACATATTTTCTGCATCTGATAAAACTTCCTTTTAACAGATAATTATCAAATTATTAACAACTTTTGGCTGTATTTTGTAGATTCAGCCAATAATTAAGTTTGAATTAAATTTTTTAGAGAAATTAGATATGCAAAATTCGGAGCTAATATTTGATCTGCTGGGCATCTCAAAAGACGTGCCATTAACAGAGTTAGAAATGGCAAAGTCATTAACAGTAACATTTCAACCACCCCACAGAAAAAATGATCTGCTTAATAGCTTTTCTGACAATTTGAAACGTGCATTGATAGAAATCGGTGTAAACATCATACCATATGAAGATTCGCTGGTTTATGGTGGTAAGGAAAAAGTTAGATCCGGGATCGTAATTATTGAACAGGGCGAGGGCAAGGATAAAGATCTTGCGATCAGAAAAGTGTCAAGCCTGTATCACAATCCTGTAGTAGCAATTTTAGACTCACCTCCGCCCATTCCCGAAAATCCTACATTACAACAGACTTTAGATAGTATTGTGGGCGTACTGGCGTGGAACCTGTCTCATGTCCCCATATTTTTAGAGGAAGACAGATGGACATTTTGTACAATGAACGGTGCGGTTATCGAATGCAGTGACTGGAAAAAACCTCAAAAAGATATTCTCCATTCACTGATACCCAAGTTGTCCGCTCAGGTTATGCCGCCAAACAGAGATCAGATTGTTTACCGGGAAGGTAAACTTGATTCAAAGATGGATTCATACAGCCATCATATTGATGATTTTATGAGTGCAGCAAAAATTTGGCGTGATAATGGTTTAATGCTCGCTCATACCTCCATCGAAGACCTGAAGTACAGAAATAAATTTTATAAGAGGATTGTGTCTCAGTATCTGGATCACAGAACCGGTATGAGTTATGGTTTTATGGTTAAACAGTTGCCTACAAACATCAGTCCGGCTGTTGAAATAGAAAAAGCACCGAAAGCATTGCAAGATATTGACTGGAATGCGAAACGTGTAGCTGAGATTGATGGTGAGTACTACACAATGGTGAATCAATTTGACAAGCAATGGATTGTGAAAATTCCTGACGTATGGCTGCTTTCCACCAGGTCAGGATGTAATAAAACTAACCTGAACCCGAAAAAAGATATTCTCAGACTTGGATTACATCGTGGAAACATCACAATTGATACTCCGCCCGAAAGTAATGCTGAGGAATGCCGTCCATCGTATGATACTTATGCAATTCTTGCTCATGCGGTAGGAAATGTTATTACAGCCAGTCTGCTTCTTGCACAAGATTCTGATTCAGAATTCCCGGAAACATTATCAAATGAAGGCCTTTCAATATCTCACTGGCACGGTTATCCTGATAAAGAATTTCCATTGTCAGGATACATTATTCATGGCGATGAAAATCCTCCGGTATCATGTTCAACACCACAGTCTGCTGCATACGCATTTATGGGCAAACTGAAGTCTCTCGAGCTGCATTATCAGTCTCCCGGAGAGTACAGAGGAGATATCCATATTGAGCCTCATCACGGAACAAATATTACCGGGTGTATGACTCTTACTGAAACTGCAGCCTGGGTTGATGAAATGCACAAAAATAAGGAAAAGCAAAAGGTATCTGCTGAGGAGAATGTCTGATAAATCAGCGTTATCTTCCTTAGTTGCTGATTAACTCTATTCTGTTTTTTTCATATCTATATCTATTAAATAAAAAAAGCCACGCGATGAAGCGTGGCTTTTTTTTGTAAAGAAGTAGATGAGGCAGCGACCTACTCTACCGCGAGATGCAGTACCATTGGCGCTGCGGAGCTTAACGGCCGTGT
>SLAU01000045.1 GCA_007126675.1 Balneolaceae bacterium | reverse complement strand
AAATTTTTTGTTCGTAAGATACAATGCAATGTTGAACCTTAATTTCAGAAGCCGTAATTTTGAAGGCTTAAAATATACACAGTATTTAACAGATATAACCAATTACTTATGCCACAGCATAAATCAGCTATAAAAAGATTACGTCAGAGCAAAAAAAGAAATGCTCATAATCGCTCACGACGTTCTAAGTTACGCACTCTGATGGGCAAGGTGCTTAAATCAACCGATAAAGAATCAGCAGAGAAAAACCTGAAAGAAGCAGTAAGTTTTATTGATCGTTCTGCCGCTAAAGGTTTAATCCATAAAAACACAGCTGCAAGAAAAAAAGCACAGCTTACAACTCATGTAAATAATCTTTAAAAGATTTATTTAATGAGTAATTCCAACAAAGCACTCCTCGTAATACTTGATGGATACGGTATAGCCGAAAATCCCGAAGTAAGCGCAATTGAGAGAGCAAAAACACCTTTTTTCGATTCACTAGTGGCTGCATGGCCTAATGCAAAGCTATCAGCCAGCGGGCAAGATGTTGGACTGCCCGAAGGGCAATTTGGAAACTCAGAAGTAGGCCATCTGAATATTGGCGCCGGCCGAATTGTATGGCAGGAATTAACAAGGGTAAATAAATCGATCAAAGAGAAAGACTTTTTCAAAAACCCTGTTTTAACCGAAGCTTACAAATTAGCCAAAGAAAAAGGTAAGATTCATGTAATGGGCCTTTTTTCTGATGGTGGTGTTCATAGCCATAATAATCAGATGTATGCCCTTCTGGAGATGGCAAAGCAATTCGAAGTTGAAAATGTTTTTGTACACGCATTTACTGATGGCAGAGACACCTCCCCCAATGGCGGCCTAAGATATTGCCGCGAATTTTCTAAAACAGCCGAAAAAATTGGAAAAGGCACGATCGCTTCAGTTATAGGCAGGTATTTTGCCATGGACAGAGACCATCGCTGGGAGCGAACTGAAAAAGCATACAACCTTTTGGTACACGGCGAAGGAAAAACTGTAGATAATCCTGAGAAAGCTTTTGAACAAAGCTATTCAGCCGGAACAACGGATGAGTTTATTGAACCACACATCGTTAAAACAGATCAAAACAGCAGAATAGAACCGGGTGATGTTGTAGTTTTCTACAATATCCGCGGAGATCGTGCAAGGCAAATTACAAAGGCATTAAATGGCTCGGATGAAGTACCTTTTGCAAAAGAAGAGCTGAATCTGTTTTACGCAACGTTTACATCTTATGATGATACATTTAACGAATTTGCACATGTAGCCTTTCCTCCTCTGCGATTAAAAAACACGCTTGGTGAGTTTGTGAGCAAAAATAATCTGAAGCAGCTGCGAATTGCTGAAACAGAAAAATATCCCCATGTCACTTATTTCTTCAATGGAGGTGACGAAACACCAAACAAAGGTGAAGAAAGAATATTAATACCAAGCCCGAAAGTGCCAACATATGATCTGCAGCCGGAAATGAGTGCCGAAGAACTTACCGATAAACTCAATGAGCAGCTTCAAACCGGGAAATTTGACCTGGCTGTAATCAATTATGCCAATCCTGATATGGTTGGGCATACCGGAAGCATGGAAGCTGCTGTAAAAGCAGTTGAGTTCGTTGACAAACAACTGGAAAGAGTTGTAAAAACTGCACAAAGTGAAGGATACGATATTGTAATCATATCTGATCATGGCAATGCCGATTGTATGATACAGGATGATGGTTCAGCACATACAGCTCATACAACTGCAAAGGTTCCTGTAATAATTCTTAAAGATGAAGAAAAGAACCTTCAGGTAAAAAATGGAATTTTAGCAGACGTTGCGCCCACACTTCTTAAATTGCTTGGATTAGAGCAGCCGGAAGAAATGTCCGGAACTCCCCTATTTTAATCGTATATTTAAGCTGATGTTTGGATATTCTAATAATGCAATAGCATGCTTGCATTTTGACTATCTCAACACTACTTTCGTTACTGGCGGTGAACTAAAAAATTAGCTCATGCGTTAGTCTCAATAACTTTTAATCTCCAAAATTTAGTAGGTCCCGATATGGAGGGAAATTTTTCGAGCAAAGTACGTGATGTAATTCAGTTTAGCCGTGAAGAGGCACTTCGCCTCGGTCACGACTACATAGGTACCGAGCATTTAATACTCGGCATCGTGCGTCTTGGTGATGGTGTTGCAATCAGAATACTAAAGAATTTAGATTGTGATCTTTTCAAATTAAAAAAGACGATTGAAGATACAGTACGCGGTACCGGAGGAACGGTAACAGTTGGAAACATTCCACTGACGAAGCAAGCCGAAAAAGTACTCCGGATCACTTATCTGGAAGCAAAGCTATACAAAAGTGATACCATCGGAACAGAGCACCTGTTGCTTAGCTTGCTTAGAGACGAAGAAAATATCGCTGCACAAATTCTGTCACAATTCAGCGTCTCTTATGATGCAGTTCGGGAAGAACTGGATCTGATAATTTCCGGGAATGCCCGTGATACATCAGATACTTCAGACTCAAGAGGTGCTGCTGCAAGTATGCCTACACCTAAAGGTTCACAATCATCAGGTAGTTCGAGGGAAAAGAAAATGGAAAAATCGAAAACCCCTGTACTCGATAATTTCGGCCGAGATCTTACTCAACTTGCCGAAGACGGTAAACTTGACCCGATTATTGGTCGTGAAAAAGAAATTGAAAGAGTTGCACAGGTTCTAAGCCGTCGCAAAAAAAATAATCCGGTACTTATAGGTGAGCCGGGCGTTGGTAAAACAGCCATTGCTGAAGGGCTCGCATCAAGGATCATTGAGCGAAAAGTATCGCGTGTACTTTATAATAAGCGCGTTATTGCATTAGACCTTGCAGCACTTGTAGCCGGTACTAAGTATCGTGGTCAGTTCGAAGAGCGAATGAAAGCTGTTATGAGTGAGCTCGAAAAAACTGAAAATGTTATTCTGTTTATTGATGAGCTGCACACTATCGTAGGTGCAGGTGGTGCCAGCGGTTCACTGGATGCATCAAATATGCTGAAACCGGCACTGGCACGCGGTGAAGTTCAGGCAATTGGTGCAACAACCCTTAACGAGTATCGACAGTTTATTGAAAAAGATGGTGCACTCGAAAGACGTTTCCAGAAAATTATGGTTGATCCGACCACTGTTGAGGAAACCTTTGAAATTCTGAATCAAATTAAAGGTAAATACGAAAAGCATCATAGTGTCAGATATACGGAGGAAGCGATTGAAGCTTGTGTAAACCTGACCGACAGATATGTAACAGACCACTTTTTGCCGGATAAAGCAATTGATGCTCTGGATGAAGTGGGTGCTCGTGTTCATCTGTCAAATATCACGGTTCCGCAGCACATTCTGGATCTTGAAGATGAGATTGAAAAGGCCAGCAATGAAAAAAATATGATGGTCAAAAAGCAGCGTTTTGAAGAAGCTGCCCGCTTGCGTGACACTGAAAAGCGATTGATGGACGAGCTCGAAGAAGCCCAACAGGAGTGGGAAAAAGAGTCAGAACATATAGTATATGATGTTACTGATGAAGACGTAGCCTCAGTTGTTGCTATGATGAGCGGGGTTCCTGTTAATAAGATCAGCCAGAAGGAAGGCCAAAAACTTCTGAAAATGAAAGAAGAGCTTGGTAACCAGGTGATTGGTCAGGACGAAGCTATTGAAAAACTTACAAAGGCTATACAACGTACACGTGCAGGATTGAAAGATCCTTCAAGGCCAATCGGTTCATTTATTTTCCTCGGCCCAACAGGTGTTGGTAAAACAGAAATGGCTAAAGTACTTGCCAAATATCTGTTTGATAAAGAGGAAGCACTGATCAGAATTGATATGAGTGAGTACATGGAGAAGTTTAGCGTGTCAAGACTGGTAGGCGCACCTCCGGGATATGTAGGATATGAAGAAGGCGGAATTTTAACCGAAAAGGTCCGCCGTAAGCCATACAGTGTAGTGCTGCTTGATGAAATTGAAAAAGCACACCCTGATGTATTTAATATACTGCTGCAAGTTCTGGATGACGGTATTCTGACAGACAGCCTGGGACGAAAAGTTGATTTCAGAAACACGATCATAATCATGACTTCCAATATCGGAGCCCGTGATATCAGAAATATGGGTAAAGGAATTGGATTCTCGAGCAGTGACACAGCTTTTGATTATGCGAAAATGAAATCAACAATTCAGGATGCTTTGAAAAAAGTATTTAACCCTGAATTCCTTAACAGAATCGATGATGTACTTACATTTAAGCCGCTCGAGAAAGAAGATATCTTTAAGATTATCGATCTGATAGCCTCCGAGCTGTTTGAAAGAATTGAAAAGCTTGGTTACAATATTGAGATTACAAAAGGAGCCAAAGATTTCATAACCGATCAGGGCTTTGACCAGAAATATGGCGCCCGCCCGCTTCGACGAGCTATTCAGAAATATATAGAAGATCCGCTGGCAGAAGAAATTCTTGGCGTTTCTCATGCTGAAGGCTCAACGATAAAAATCAAAATGAATAAGTCTCGCGACGGACTTGAATTTGATTGGGAGGAAGCCGAATCCAAAAAAGAGTCTGAAAATGATTCTGATTCAGAAGAACCTAAATCAGAACAGGAAGCAAAAGCTTAGTTTTTGCAGTAATTTATGAAAAGAATAAAGCCACACTCCGAAGTGTGGCTTTTTTTTATTAAAAATTTGTTGTCAGCAACAGATTTTTATTAAAGCCTATAACTGTGTACTGATTGGGGGCTGTTCTATTTACGCTCAGATTATATCCAGCCTTAGTAACCTCAGCGTTCGCCTCTCCCCTTGCTATTTGTCTTAAACCAATATTCACGGCCGATACTTCAGGATTAGAAATATTCATGCCCGATTCTTCACCACCTAATAAGATTATCGTATCATCTTCGGGCTGGTATGAAGCAAAAACCAAATTACCTCTCAGGCTGGCACTTCCTAAACGTTCACTACTTAGTGTATTATAAACCTGAGCACGGCCGCCCGAATAGATTGTTAAATAATTACCATCACCAGTAATTGTGGCTCCCCGAAGTTCAAACTCAGCTTCCAGATCAAAAATTTCATTCCCAAAACGATCATACACAGTTACAAAATGATTGGTACCAGACTTTGTGATTAACAAAATGTACGAGCCGTTTTCAGAAATAATTACATCATCAATTGTTCGTCCCTCTGCTTCATAAAAAGTATTAAGATCCTGATTTTTTCTATTGATAAGTGAAGCACGCGATCTTTTAATTTCTCCCATCCGAATTTCAGGATTATATAATACAACACTTCGTCCGCCTGGATCTGATTTGATACCCGAAACCCTTTCACCATCCGGACTTTGAGAGCTATTCGAAATGGTCATTACCTGCTTACCGGCAGCATCATAAAGAGTAAAATTTGCAATATTATCGCGCACAATCGATCTGCCATCATCAAACTGCAGTACATGAATACTATCATCTCCCGGATCCAAAAACTCTGACTCAGACTCTGATAATTGATTCCCATCATGGCCTACGGTTATTCTTTTTGGAACTTCACCAAATGTAATTAAACCTGCTTTTTTAAAATTACCTGAGAATGAAGCACTTGCAGGATTGTTGTAACTGAAGTAATTCCTGTTACCCTCTATCACCACAGTATTTCCCTGTTTCGACATCAAACCGCTATCGGTTTTAAACACACCCGGCTCAAGGTTTGCATGCTGGTTGTCAATTTCAATTTGAATAGACTGAGAATGCGCTGTGTTGGCAAAAATGGTAAATAAGAGTAAAAAAACAGAAAGTAAAAGTTTCATTATAAGACCAATGATTAGTGTTATATTATCGCGCCTTAAAGAACGAAAAAATGTGATTAATTGCATATATGCGATATTCGGTAATCATACCTGTTTACAACAGACCTGATGAAATAGATGAACTTCTTGAAAGTCTGACCTTACAAACATTCACGGATTTTGAAGTAATCATAGTCGAAGACGGTTCTGATGATGATTGCAAGCATGTTGTCGAAAAATATCAGAGATCTTTAAATCTGAAATATTTCTATAAAGAAAATTCAGGCCAGGGATTCTCAAGAAATTTTGGTTTCGAGCGTGCAACCGGTGACTATTATGTGGTATTTGATTCTGACTGCATTGTTCCTAAAAACTATTTTGAGGCCGTAGAAAGTTTCCTCAAAAAAAATCCGGTTGATTGTTGGGGTGGGCCTGATAAAGCGCATCAATCGTTTAACACTATTCAGAAAGCCATCAATTACAGTATGACCTCCCCTTTTACCACCGGGGGAATAAGAGGAAATCGAAAACATGTAGGGAAATTCCATCCCCGAAGTTTTAATATGGGAATTTCAAAAGAAGTGTTTAAGAAAACGGGCGGTTATAAAATTACCCGCATGGGCGAAGATATCGAATTTAGCCTTCGCATTATTGAACACGGCTTTTCTACTGCTTTAATCGATGAGGCATACGTCTATCATAAACGACGCACAAACCTGAGGCAGTTTTTTAAACAGCTTCATTTTTTTGGGAGGGCCAGAATCAATATCGGCAGGTTTTATCCTGATGAGGTAAAGTTGATTCACTTTTTCCCACTTATATTTTTGACTGGTCTGATCGTTTCCATTGCCGGACTTTTCTCATCCGTAGTAATTATTTCTGATCTGTGGTATTTTTATTTGGGTTACGCAATTTTGATTTTTACAGGAGCCTTAATTCAGGAAAAAAATCCGGTAATTGCATTACTGGCAATAATCACATCTTTTATTCAGTTAACGGCATATGGGATTGGATTTTTTACTGAATGGCTTAGAGAAAAAGGGATAATTCAGTAAGAAACTTACCGGTTCTGATTGCATTCCGAAATTAAAACTTTTATCTTTGGTTTCTTTTGAAGAGTTGAAAATTTGATGTGAAAATTACTCGGGGAGTGGCGCAGTCCGGTAGCGCATTCGCTTTGGGAGCGAAGGGTCGCAGGTTCAAATCCTGTCTCCCCGACATTAATCGTTTTGAATGATAAATTTTGGATAATATGCGGGTGCTCTGTTCAATTGAATTCAGAATTAATCATTTAAAAATCAAGATTTTTACTGAGCGCCCGTAGCTCAACCGGATAGAGCAACTGCCTTCTAAGCAGTAGGTTACAGGTTCGAGTCCTGTCGGGCGTACTTAAAACTTGATGTACTGAAAGTTTTTATGATGGCGACTGAAAGAGCTTCGTCCGGCGACATGGCCGAGTGGTTAGGCAGAGGTCTGCAAAACCTCGTACAGCGGTTCGAATCCGCTTGTCGCCTCTTTTTTGATTTAGTTAATAGTATGCCGCGTTCGTCTAGGGGTTTAGGACGCCGCCCTTTCACGGCGGTAACACGGGTTCGAATCCCGTACGCGGTACTAGCCAAATACGTTCTTTCGAATTATTGTAGTGAGTTTTAATCTTT
>SLAU01000075.1 GCA_007126675.1 Balneolaceae bacterium | reverse complement strand
GAGACTCATTAAAACTTGCCCAAATCTGTACTGAAATGAACGAGGCCGAATTTATTGTATTCTGCGGAGTACACTTTATGGCAGAAACGGCCGATATGCTTACCTGCTCCGATCAGAAAGTTATTTTACCGGATATGCGTGCCGGCTGCTCCATGGCCGACATGGCCGATATCGATCAAACCGAACGCGGATGGCAAATCATGCAGCAAACATTTGGTGATACAATTCTGCCGCTTACCTATGTAAACTCCACCGCAGCGATCAAAGCATTTGTAGGGCGAAATGGTGGTGCTACTGTAACATCATCAAACGCAAAAAAGATGCTGGAATGGGCATTTACCCAAAAAGAGAGAATTCTGTTTCTTCCCGATCAACACCTGGGCCGCAATACTGCGTATGATCTGGGTATTGCTCTTGATGAGATGGCGGTTTGGAACCCAATTGCAAACCGGTTTGAATATGACGGAGAGGATATCAACGGAGTGAAAGTTATTCTCTGGAAAGGCCACTGTTCGGTACATGAGAAATTCAATATCAAACATATTGAAAACCTGCGTAAGCGCGATCCGGAGATCAAAATCCTTGTTCATCCTGAATGCACCTGGGATGTGGTTCAGGCTTCAGATTATGATGGTTCCACTAACTATATCATTAATAAAATTGAGCAGGCACCGGCCGGAAGTAAATGGGCAATCGGCACCGAAATGAATCTGGTAAACCGCACCATTGCAGAGAATCCTGATAAAGAGATAGAATCACTGAATCCGTTTCTTTGCCCCTGTTTAACCATGAATCGTATTGACCTGCCCCACCTGTTGTGGAGTCTCGAAATGCTGGAGAAGGGAGAAATCGTCAACCGGATTCAGGTGCCTGCCGAGGTGACAGAATATGCCGTATTCGCATTAGAAAGAATGTTGAATTTGTCTTAAAAAAGATTATTATTTAATCAGTAAGCCTGAAAAGGCTGAAATGCTGTTCTTTAGTGTTTTTTAGCGATTTGGTAGTTTTTTCATAACCATTTCCTAACATCAGAAAGCTACATTCTGTTGTTAGCCCATTTAACATTTAATGTTAGTAAAAACTCAAAACCCACTGATTATGAAAACACGGTTACTATTTTTTTTCTATAATTTTTGCCTTTATGGCGCTGCCCACTCTTATCTACGGGCAGGTTACAACATCTTCCCTTACAGGTGTTGTAGTAAACCAAGCCGGTGAAACTCTTCCGGGAGCAACGGTTGTTGCTGTTCATGAGCCTTCAGGTACTACATATGGCACGTCAACCCGCAGTGATGGCTCCTATCGTATTAATAACATGCAGGTTGGAGGCCCTTATACTATTAGATATACTTTTGTAGGTTATCGCACTTACGTTGTAGAGGAAGTTTTTCTTAGGCTCGGCGAGACGTACAACCAGCGAGCAACTCTAAGCTCAGAAGATGTGGAGCTTGATGAGGTAGTTGTTCTTGGTGCACTCGACAGAACTTTCAACCAGGAAAGAACGGGAGCCGGAACCAGTGTTTCTCCTGATGATATTTCAAGGGTGCCAACCATTACACGAAACATTGTTGATTTAACTAAACTAACGCCACAAAGCAGTGGAAATAGTTTTGCCGGCCGCGACAATCGCTTTAATAATTATACGATTGACGGCAGCGTGTACAATAACAATTTTGGCCTTGGCGATGACCAATTTGCCGGCGGTAACCCAATCAGCATAGATGCTATTGAAGAGCTTCAGATAAACCTTGCCCCCTACGATGTTCGTGAGGGTGGATTTACAGGGGCAAGCGTTAATGCTGTAACAAGAAGAGGAAGTAACACTTATAATGGAACAGCCTACTTTTTTTACAGAAATCAAAGTCTTGTTGGTGACAGAATTGGTGATAATGAAATATCAGTAGATGATTCCTTTACCCGCACGATGGGTGCTTCAGTAGGAGGCCCAATTATTCAGGACAGGCTTTTCTTTTTCCTGAATATTGAAGAAGAAGAAGCAGACAACCCCGGTGATAACCGAAGAGCATTGCGCCCGGGCGAAACACCGGACGACGCACAAATTACTCGTGTACCCATTGAAGATGCCGAGTTTGTACGTGAGGAAATGCGCAATATTTATGGCTACGATCCAGGGGCATTTGAGGGCATTCCATTTGAAAATAAAGCGCTCCGTTTTAATGCCAGGCTCGATTTTAACATCAGCAATAACCATCGGGCAATGTTGCGGTTTAATACCTTCAGTGCATTTGAAGATGAGCTGATTAATGGAAACAGTATTCGCGGGTTTCCGGGAACCGAACGTCATAGAAATACAAATCGGTTTGGGACCGAAGCAATAACTTTTGGAAATGGCCACTATTCTACTGATTCTCGGGTTACTTCATTGGTGGCTGAGTTGAATTCGACATTAAGCGATAATCTTGCAAATAGCTTCAGAATTGGTAACACCTGGGCTACACCTCGAGAACAGAGTGTGGATGGCGGAACATTTCCCATGATTGAGGTAATGGAGCCACTTGGCGGGAACCCGAATGTCTATTATATGTCGATGGGTAACGAGCTGTTTCGTATTGGTAATCTTTTGAACAACGATACATTTAATGTTTCGAACACCTTAACCTATTTCAGGGGCCGTCATACTTTAACAGCAGGTGTGAATTTCGAATACATGACATTTGAAAATGCATTTAACCCCACCTGGAATTCATGGTATCGGTATGCTACTTATGATGATTTCGTTGAGTCGGTTATCAATCAAAACGTAAATGTACGGCCTTCGCACTTTGCAATTGGATATACCTTTGATGAGGATAATCCTACTGCTCTGCCTCTTGATGAAGTAAATTTCTCGCAGTTAGGCCTTTATATACAGGATGAAATACAAGTGACAGAGGATCTAAAAGTGACTGCAGGCCTACGCGTAGACCTGCCGTTTTACCCAATAGATGCTCCAAGAAACCGGGCGGTTGAAGATTTAAACCTTTCTTTAACAAATCCGCGTGGCGGAGATAATATTACACCTGATGTAAGTGATTTTCCTGGTGTAAACCCACTATGGTCACCAAGGTTAGGCTTTAATTGGGATGTGCGCGGCGACCGCTCTACTCAGGTCCGGGGCGGTACCGGAATCTTCTCTGGCCGCTTGCCATTTGTTTGGATTTCTAACCAGATTAATGCAAACGGTGTAATGCGCGGTGTGCGCGGTTATTTCGACGATGACTGGGGCCTGGGAAATGCACCACAATGGCAGGGGTTTCAACCAGATCCTGATTTTTATCGGCCCGACCCCGCAGAACTGGATGCAGAAATACCTAGCCAGATTAACATAACGGACAGTGATTTTAGCTTGCCGCAGGTATGGCGGTCTAATATAGCACTGGATCAACGTTTGCCATACGATCTTGTTGGAACTGCTGAACTAATCTATGCCCGCGATTTCAACAGCCCGCTTGCAGTAAACCTAGCGCATCGCCCATCAGGCCAATCTGTGAACGTCGGCGGAAACGAATACCGGTTATTTGAACAGGTTATCAACCAGCCAGATGGAACACCCTCTGGAATAAGTGAAATGTATTATCTGACAAATATTAATAAAGGTGACTATGTTTCTTTAACATTGGGCCTGGAAAAAATGTGGGATTTTGGCCTCTTTACCAGAATCAATTATACACTGAGCAGAGCCCGGGATTATGGCCTGATTGGTGGCTCACAGGCACAATCGTTATGGCCTGATGCCGTGCGTGATGACCGTAATGATCCTGAAATCGGATATTCACGATTTGATACTCCAAACAGAATTGTGGCTGAGGCTTCGTACAGCACACGTATTTTTACCTCACGAGCCCCAACCCGCGTTTCGTTGATTTACATTGGTGGTGACCAGGGCCGTTACAGCTATACCTACTCCGGCAGTTTTGGTGGTGGCTCCGGTATTCGCCTGATGTACGTACCTGAATCTTTCGATGATGCTCAGTTGGTGGATGAGGTGGATGATAACGGTAATGTTGTTCGTACAGCTCAGGAGCAGTGGAACGATCTTAATGCTTTTATTGAGCGTGACCCTTATTTAAGCGAAAAAAGAGGTGAAATTACCGAACGAAATGCTGCTAAGATACCTTGGCTGCACAGATTTGATTTACGTATATCACAGGATCTCAGAGTGTTTCGTGGGATGCACACACTTCAATTAACTTTCGATGTGCTTAATGTCGGTAACCTCATTAACGACACATGGGGTGTTTCAGAATCTCCGGTACAAAATAATCCTATGACCTATGAAGGCCCGGATGGTGATGGAAATGCCACATTCACGGTGAATACACCTTCCGGTGGATTTGGAGATGATAACTTCAGAAGAAATATCAATATCAATAATACCTGGAGTGCACAGTTCGGAGTACGTTACATCTTTAACTAATAAATAACCGTAAATTTTTACAAAGGACGATTGGTTCGCCGGTCGTCCTTTTTTTATTTTTCATGGGAATCCACAAAACTCATCAGATATGAAAAAACTATATACCAGTCTGCTATTAATATTTGTTTCCTTCGGTTTCTTCCTCTCTGGCTGTGACAATTCCGGCTATACTAGCCCAAATGAGCAGAAAGTTCTACTCATTTCAATCGACGGATTCATGAATGAATACCTCGACAGAAATGAAACTCCCAATCTTGATTATATAATTGCCAACGGCGTAAAAGCGGAATACCTGGAGCCGGTTTTTCCAACAAAAACTTTTCCTAACCACTGGTCGCAGGTTACAGGCCTTAAGGTTGAGAACCATGGAATAATTTCAAACAGTTTTCCGGACGACAGCCTTGGCGGACGCTTTAGTTATGGCCCGCCTGAAGACAGCCCGAATGATGAACGCTGGTGGGGTGGAGAGCCTATTTGGGTTACGGCAGAAACACAGGGAAAAACCGCAGCAACCATGTTTTGGCCGGGATCGGAAGCTTCAATCAATGGTGTGCGTCCAACAAGATGGGTGGATTACGACGGATCGCTTGATAATTATGCCCGTGTGGATTCGGTGATTACATGGTTAGATTCTGCCGGAAATACTGATGCAGACTTTGCTACACTCTATTTTAGCCATGTTGACAGCCGCGGGCACCGCTACGGCCCCAATTCACCAGAAGTGGATGAAGCTGTAGTTGAAGCAGACAACCTGATCGGTTATCTGCTCGAACAGATGGAAGAAAAGGGATTAACCGGGTTGCTAAATGTACTTATTGTGTCTGATCATGGTATGGCAGAACTATCGGAAGATAAAATCATTTTTCTGGATGAATTAATCGATCTGGATGATGTATCGGTGATCGACTGGAACCCTGTTGCGATGTTACAGCCGGCAGAGGGTAGAAAAGAAGCGGTGTATAATACGCTTAAAGAAAATGAAGAAAATTACCGGGTTTTTTACCGGGATGAGATGCCGGAGAAATATGGCTTTAGTGGGCACTATCGTATACCTGAAATTATCATGATTGCAGATGTATCGTATTCGATTACATCCAGATCATTTTTTGAAGACAGGGGAATTATTGCCGGTACCCATGGTTATGATCATACAACACCCGAAATGGCGACAATATTTTATGCTTCCGGCCCTGATATTAAACAAGGCGAAACAGTTCCGGCTTTTTCAGTTTTGGATTTATATGGGCTGATGGCAAAAATTTTAAAAATTGAACCCGCACCAAACGATGGTGATATCAATTCAGTTATGGGGGTATTGCGTTGATATCTGTGTTTGCATCTTATTGTAAATTCAAATACAATGCAGAGTTAAAGAAAAACGGTAATTTAATATCATCTTTGCATGGCATATATAGTAACTGAACCCTGTGTAAACTGTAAATACACAAACTGTGCGGCCGTATGCCCGGTTGACGCTTTTCGTGAAGGTCCAAACTTTTTAGCGATTGATCCATTTGAATGCATCGATTGTGATGCGTGTGTTTCTGAATGTCCGGTTGAGGCAATTTATCCTGATGATGAAGTGCCGGAAGAGTGGGAGCACTATATTGAGTTGAATGAGCGTTTGGCGGAAAAATGGGAAGACAGAATTATTAATGAAACGCAGGACGCACTGCCCGATGCTGATGAATGGGCAGAAAAAGAGGATAAGCTGGAATTTTTGAAAGAAGATTGGGACTAATAGCCTGTACTTAAAAAATCATCTGTGAATGTACGCTTACATTGCCGGACTAAAACTTTAGATCTCGATGCCCCGGTTGTAATGGGGATACTGAATGTTACACCTGATTCTTTTTCAGACGGTGGTCAGTTTACTGACGTTCATTCAGCAGTAGAGAGAATTGATGTAATGATAGGTCAGGGTGCGGCTATTATTGATGTAGGTGGCGAATCAACCCGTCCGGGATCAGATCCGGTTTCTTTGGAAGAAGAAATTGAACGCACTATTCCGGTTTTAAAAAAGGCAGTTGCTGAATATCCGGATACACTTTTTTCAATTGATACCACAAAGTTTGAAGTTGCAGAACAGGCATTGGATGCCGGAGCTCACATTATCAATGATGTAAGCGGGCTTAGCAAGGAGCCCCGGTTAGCCAGACTTTGCAGTGAAACAGGCACGGCATATATCTGTATGCACTCTCAGGGAAACCCGAAGACGATGCAGAAAAACCCGGAGTATGGTGATGTGGTTAATGAGATATACGGATTTTTCAAAAAGCGGCTGTCTCAATTAAAGGCTGAAGGTGTGAAAAATGTAGTTTTAGACCCTGGAATTGGGTTTGGAAAAACTCTTGATCACAATCTGGAAATTATTGCAGAATTGCGCCAATTTGCTACATTACAATTTCCTGTGTTAATTGGTGCTTCCCGGAAATCGATGATTGGCCAGCTTCTTGATGGCAGGCCCGCTGATGACAGGTTAGCCGGTACCCTGGCTGTTCACTACCATTGCCTAATGAACGGAGCATCCATTTTAAGGGTGCATGATGTAAAAGAAGCAGCAGACACAGTGAAAATATTTAATGCGTTAAAGAAAAAAACCAACAAACCGTAGAATTGTGATCCCAATTGGATTTTTAGAATTTGGCTTCAGAGACCTGGTCGAAACCTTGGTCATAGCAACCGCTCTGTACTATCTGTATAAGTGGATCAGGGGAACATTTGCGATACAGGCAGCATTGGGGTTACTGTTTATCATTTTGCTTACTGTGGCAGTAAGCATTCTTGGGTTTACCACTTTAAACTTTATGCTCCGCAGTGTTCTTGATGTGGGTATACTTGCCGTTTTTATCATCTTTCAGCCAGAGATCCGGAAGCTTCTTTATAGCCTTGGCCAAAACACCTCTTTCAATCGATTTATTGGAAGAACCGGTTCCGATTCTGTTATTGATGAGGTTATTGAAGCGGTTCGAAATATGTCTCACTCAAAAACCGGCGCTCTGATCGTATTTGCCCGAAGCTCATCGCTACAGGATTTGGTTG
>SLAU01000250.1 GCA_007126675.1 Balneolaceae bacterium | reverse complement strand
TCTTCGCCATTACCGTAGTAATAGCCGCTGTTAGTGTGGTCTTACCATGATCTACGTGGCCAATTGTTCCCACGTTAACGTGTGGCTTGGTGCGTTGAAACTGTTCTTTTGCCATGATTAAAAAGGTTAATTATTGAATTTGTCATTTAGATTATAAATACTACAACCTGAAGAGCCGATAGTCGGAATTGAACCGACGACCCCTTCCTTACCATGGAAGTGCTCTACCCCTGAGCTATATCGGCATGTTTCAGTGAGCGGGCGATCGGACTCGAACCGACAACATTCACCTTGGAAGGGTGACGCTCTACCAATTGAGCTACGCCCGCAATGTGGGGGGAGCAGGATTCGAACCTGCGAAGTCTTACGACAACAGATTTACAGTCTGCCCCAGTTGGCCACTTTGGTATCCCCCCTTCATGAGCCAGTGACCGGATTCGAACCGATGACCGGCTGTTTACAAAACAGCTGCTCTACCCCTGAGCTACACTGGCTAAATATGGATGATTTTATCACCCAATAGACTCATGAAAACAATATGTCAAAAAAAATGGGAGGCCTAAAACATAACGAACCCAAGTTTTTGAGCGCGTTTTAACCGAAGAAATCGAACCGGTAATTTTGTCTAAAATTCCAAAATGGCCTTTAAAAGCATCTAAAGCTGATTTCACAAGTTGCACACACTCAATTTTCGCATTAGCGAAAGACATGAAAGCTAACGACATATTTAAAATTTGTCAACATTTTAATTTTTAAATTTTAAAAAATCCCTTACTTGGTATCTCCGGTTTACTGCCCGCTTCAAAAGCCAAGTTAAACAGGCGACTATCAGCCTAAAACCTCTCTGTTTTTCCTCCACACATACAGCAGTCGAACAATAATCAACACACCTATCAATATAAGAATAACTGTGCCATATACATTGAGATAATGACCAATAATTTGCCAGTTTTCGTGAACCAGCCAGCCCATCCATAACAGAATGCCATTCCAGAGGAATGAACTGAGTGTTGAGTTTAATACTGTAGGATAAATTTTTGTTTTGGTAAGACCTGCAGTGAGCGAAATAACCGACCTGGTGCCTGCCAAAAACCGATTCGCCAAAATCACAAGCTGACCGTATTTATGCATCCACCTTTTCCCCCTGTCAAAATATTTAACATCAATGAATTTCATCAGCCAAAAAGATTTGCGCTGAGCTTCGATCTTATCTCCAAAATAGAAACCAATCGCGTACATATTCATGAAGCCAATAACGGATGCAACTGTTGTTATAGCCCATAACCCTGTAAAGCCAATTATATACTCTGCTGCAAGATAACCACCAAATGCAACAAGCAAATCACCGGGAATTGGCGGTACAACATTTTCTGTGTAAGCAATTATGGCAAAAACTGCATAAATACTAAGCGGTGACAGGGTTTGAATCCACTCAATCAGATTTTGAAAAAAAGATTCCATAACCTGCTATTTGTTTTTTCCACCCAATAGAGCAACTGCATGAACGGCAATACCCTCACTCCTGCCAACAAATCCCATCGCTTCGTTTGTAGTTGCCTTAACAGATATATTCGAAACTTCAGTTATCAAAATTTCTGCAATTCTCTCTCTGATACTTATTATATACGGTTTTAAAACCGGCTTTTCTGTGATCACAGTTGCGTCAAGATTGATCAGACTTAAATTATCTTCCTGCACTTTAAGATATGCCATCTCAAGAAGTTTGGAACTATCTGCATTTTTATAGGCAGGATCTGTATCGGGAAAATGAGTGCCAATATCGCCAAGAGCTGCTGCGCCTAAAAGGGCATCCGTAATTGCATGTAATAACACATCGGCATCCGAATGACCTTTGAGTCCATGGGTATGAGGGATTTCGATCCCGCCCAGTATCAATTTTCGATCTTTGGAAAATCGATGCACATCATATCCAAAACCAATTCTAAAATTCATTTCGGCTCCTCTTTTACTGAAACAAGTGCTTCTGCAATTTTGAAATCAAACGGGTAGGTGAGTTTAAAATTTTGATTATTGCCCTCAACAACCAATACCTCGTGCCCAAAGTTTTCAATTAAAGAAGCATCGTCAGTTCCTGTAAACTTTGTCTCTGCAGCAAACTTATAAGCCTTGGTAATAAGTTCCCGCCTGAAGATCTGTGGCGTTTGCGCCTGCCATAAGTATTTCCTCTTTGGAGTTTCAGATATTGTGTGGCCCGTCTTCACCAGCTTTATAGTATCCTTTACCCTGATGGCTACAATAGCTGCTCCTGATTGATCGGCTTTTTCAAGGCAGTTTTGAATAACGCTTTTATCAATAAATGGTCTTACAGCATCGTGCACGGCAACCAGCTGAATATCTTTTCTTACTTCGGTTAGTGCATTACGAATAGAATCCTGCCTTTCTTTACCCCCTTCAACCACTACTATCTCATGTCCATCGCTAATCCCCGTCAGCTTTTTCCTGGTGTACTCTAAATAGTTTTCAGAAGTAGAAATAACAATTTGCTGCAAACCCTCAACTTCAAGAAACCTGGCGATGGTGTGTTCAAGTACAGTCTTATCCCCAAGCTTTAAAAATGGCTTAGGAGTTTCAGAGCCCATTCTTTTGCCGGAACCTGCGGCTGGAATAATTAATGTAAAAGTAGGGGCAGGCACGTTGTGAGTCCGCTTTATCAAATAATCAGCATGGCATCACCGAAGCTGAAGAATCGATAATCCTTTTCCTGAGCTTCTTTATAAGCTTCCATGATAAATTCATATCCGCCAAATGCAGCAGCGAGCATCAATAATGTAGATTCTGGCCTGTGGAAGTTTGTTATCAAACCTTCTGTAATTTTAAACGGATAATCAGGATAGATGAACTTATCGGTCCATCCGGTTCCCGGTTTTGACATACCACTGGCCATAACACTTGTTTCAAGAACCCTAACTGCAGAAGTACCACATGCAATTACTCTATTCTTTTTACTTCTTAAAGCGGTATTTACTTTATCAGAAGTTTCTCTTGAGATAAAATAATTTTCTGAATCCATCCGGTGCTTAGTCAGATCCTCTACCTCAACCGGACGGAAGGTTCCCCACCCGATGTGTAATGTAACAGGTAAAAATTCAGCACCTTTCTTCTCAATTTTCTCTACCAGCTCCGGCGTAAAGTGCATCCCGGCAGTGGGCGCAGCAACAGCTCCTCTTTCTTTAGCAAAAATTGTCTGATAGGTCTCTTTATCATCCTCGTCTGGCTCTCTTTCAATATAGGGAGGCAACGGCATGTCACCGATTTCATCGAGCCTTTCGTACAGTTCATGATTTGGCCCTTCATATAAGAACCGAATTGTTCTGCCTCGCGAAGTTGTATTATCCACAACTTCTGCCATAAGATCTTCACCGAAATAAAGTTTATTCCCGATTCGAATTTTACGCGCAGGTTCTACAAGCACATCCCACAACATATTTTCAGGCATCAATTCTCTAAGAAGAAAAACTTCAATATCTGCATCTGTTTTTTCTTTCTTACCCTTTAATTTGGCCGGAAATACTTTAGTATTATTATAAATAATAACATCTCCTTCGTTGATATATTTGTGAATATCAGCAAAAGTTTCGTGATTAATAGTTCGTTCTTCACGGTTGAGCACCATTAGCTTAGATGCATCTCTTGGTTGAACTGGCTTTTCCGGTATATTAAAATCTTCGATTTCAAATTTGAAATCTGTTAGTTTCATCTTCATGTGTTGCCGTCAGATTTGATCGGTTAATATTGTGAAAAGAATAAGCTTGGAAATATATCGTATTTTTGATCACCCATCAAATCAAACTTTTTAAAATTCGTGCAAGATGTCTGCTCCTGTTACGTTAACTGCTACTAACTAGTTCAAAATATTTTTTACATTTTGGCATGAAATTGTTTACTAACTCCTGACGTTTCTGTATACTACATTATATAGGTAAACCAAGATCTTAAAGGTTCAAATGAAATACGTAACATTGTTCGCAATACTATTTTTTGCAACCGCAACTATTGCTGATGCACAGCTAAGGCAAGATCTTCAGCCAATGGATACGTATAATGGCGTGATATCACACACACAATCACATTCGTCGAGCTCTGTGGGTGATTGGATGAATATGCTGAATATGACTATGACTCACTCTTATTCAATGACGTTTGGCAGTTTTGGCGGACAAATGCAAAATATTAATGCTTACACAAATACTATGGCATTTGACCTGTCTGAGAATCTTGACGCTAGCATAAGCATGTCTTTTCTGCATTCTCCTTTCGGAAATAGTTTTATGACTCAGGATAACAGTTTGGGGTCAAGAATTATCATCGACAGCGCAAGGCTCGACTACAGACTTTCTGAAAATACAAGAGTTTCATTTGAATTTTCGCAGCGCCCATATCATTACCATTACTCTCCTTTTGGAATGCATGGCACACCGCGATCTTCGATCTACACAAACCAACATCATCCATTTTGGTATTAATTGTAGTTGATGTCAGATAGCAAACGTTCCGAGTATTCTTCTGTATTTTTAAACACTGCGATCGGATTTTTAGGAGTACTTTTACTTGTTCTCTTATTCTTTTTAGCAACACGTTTTGTATATCCAAGAATTGTAGCTGAACGCGCAGATCCTGATCCGGCTTTAATAAGTAATGTAATTCAACTTGAAGTGTTAAATGGTTGTGGTGTACCCGGTTTAGCCACTGCTTTTACCGGTACGCTGCGCAGCTATGGTTTTGATGTAGTTGAAACCGGCAACTTTGATCATTTTAATGTCGAAAATACTCATGTAATTGCACGAACCGGTAAAATTGAAAATGCACGCAGACTTGCGAATGCAATTGGTATTTCTGATGAATTTATACTTCGGGAAACATCATCTGATTTTTATCTTGATGTAACCCTTGTTTTAGGATCTGATTACGAAAAATTAAACTTATAAATAAATTGCCTATGCCAAACAATACAGATACAAATATTGATCAGTTCACCAGTGTGTCTGATTACAAAACTTCTGATTCTACCCTCCTTATAAATACAATTTCCGAAGCTCTGCAAGACAAAAAAGCCAAAGATATTGTAATTCTTGATGTGAGAGAGCTTACTACACTTACCGACTATTTTATTGTATGCCATGGTACCTCCGAAACACAAATCCGTGCTTTGGCAAATAACGTACTTGAAGAAACCAAAGAAAAAATTGGAGAGCAAGCCTGGCAGCGCGAGGGAATGGACGCTCGCAGATGGATAATTATCGATTATGTGAATGTAGTTGTACACATATTCAGCCAGGAAAAAAGAGAGTATTACGGTATAGAACGTATGTGGAATGATGCAATACGTACTGAAGTGGCAGATCAGTAATCGATTCAGAAAATTCTATAACCGTACAATTACAGAACACTTAAGCGTTAGTGATAATCAGCTGATCGCAGTAAATGTGCTTTGAGCTATTTAATTTTTATAATAACAAACCGAATAACCTTTCGGTTTTGCATAACAGAGAATACTATTTTTTATGCCATCATTTAAATTAGGCGCTCACTGTAGTGAATAGACCACTTACCATATCTGTTTCTATTCTGATAATAGTCGTTATCGGGTACGTCATTTTTGAAAAAATCATCGTTCAAAATTCTGAACGGGATACAGATATTGAATTACTTATAGAGACCGGACTTAATCAGGGTGAGGAGCTTTATCTTAACCTGCATTCAGATCTACAAGACCAAACAGCCCGGCTTGCCGATCAGCTTGCAGCAATGATTGAAACCAGGCAAAACAGGCAGCTCATCTACCGGGAATTAAACAGACATAATTTTTGGGGAGTAATGCTTTACAGGGATGGTGAGCCATGGACATGGGATGGATTTAACCTGATCGCAATTCCGGGATTTTTTGAAGAGCCTGACGAGACAGTTAAAACATCAGTAATTAAAAGAAACAATGTTGTACTGATTGTTGCGCAAACTGCATTTTCAATTAATGAACAACCTTACAGATTACTTACGGCTAAAAAACTTGAACAAACTACCAACCTGCCATTTGGTGAGTCTGCAACATTCAACCTTTCTGATGATCCCTCATTAAAGAATCTTTATCCCGTAAATTTCAATTTTTTTGACCCTTTTCCCGAAGAACCATTCAGTTACCGGGTACTTCAAACAACCGAATCTGATTCGGCTGGCGTTGTGTATGCATCACATGCTGATTTAGATAAATACGAAAGTATCAGAAGTGAATATTTTTCGCAGTGGCGGATGTTTTTTCACAATTCAATTTTCATCCTTCTCCTGTTTGTATTCATCCTATTCACAATCTACAAGCGTTCAGTTTTATCAATAATCTCACAACTTATATTGATTTTCGGAGCTTGGTTTGCTGCTGTCCAATTCGGAATTGCCGAAAGCTGGGTTACTGAATATTTATTTGATGAGGGTACACAAAAAGCTGAAACGGCCATACTGCTTGCACAATATTTACTGAGTGCAATATTCATGATTTTATTATCTCTTGTCTGCCTTTATTCTCTAAAAAATCTGAATAACAACACCGGCAGCCAAATACAGTTTAAAGGCGCACTTTTAACTTTGATATTTGGCGGAGGCAGTATTTTTATTTTACTCTACTTTATTCTGAATACTCATCAGCTGCTGATCGAAACCGGGATTCCAATTTTAGACCTTGAGCTAATCCCCGATCCGGAGACATCAACCTTTTACATCGCATCTATTTTATTGTTTACATCCGTTGCGGGAATCATCATTTCAATCGGGCATTTTCTTTTTCGGTTTGAAGATGATAAATCTGTTCTGATTTTTATAACAGCTGCATTTGGGTTTATTTCAGTTTCTTTTATCGTGCATCAATTTCTGCTTGCTGATATTATTACCGGATGGATGTTTCTGCTTGCTGCATCCATGTTTCTTGTATTCATTTTAGCATCCTGGGCGCTGGCATCTTATCCACATTATTTTGCCTCAATGTCTGGTTTCCGGCGACTGATGATCGGTCTATTTGTCGCTTCCGTTTCAATTTATACGATTATCTATCACGCTTCGTCAGAGAGGCTAGATTACGAATTGTTGGTTGTGGCCGAAGAATACTCGGAGGAGGTGGATGGGAATGAAAATCAGATTTTAAGAGACCTTCTGAGCTCAATGGCCAGGCAGCTGAGCTTTTTATCAGAAGAAGATTTTATAACATCACCGGGGCTTGTGCAGGTGCAGTTTCAAAGAGCTATTCAATCACAGATACGCCCCGATCAGCAAAATTATCAATTTGATATCCAGCTCATCAGGCCCGATGGTGAACAGATTTCTGATTATTCAACCAGCCTGGATTCTCCCGGGTGGACCGCTCTTTTTGATACGGATATTATGATTGCATCATATCGTGGCGAGCAAATCCGAAGGGAAACAAACCGGCCTGTAATTCAATCAAGGCCTGCCAGCGTACCCGAAGATTATCGCTCATT
>SLAU01000146.1 GCA_007126675.1 Balneolaceae bacterium | reverse complement strand
TTGAGCGATCGCTTGAAGATGAGGAGCGCGGACTCGGTTATATGAGAATTGATCTGACCGACGAGGCAAAAAATCATCTTTCCGATTATGCGGGAGGGGATATTCGCAATGCACTGAATGCGCTTGAGGTGGCTGCACTTTCCACGCCTAAAAATAAAGATGGAGTGGTTCATATTGATCTTGAAATCGCAAAAGAGTCGATTCAAAAACGATCGGTGCGTTATGACCGCACAGGAGATGAGCATTATCATTACGCCTCAGCATTTATAAAATCGATGCGGGGCTCGGATGTGGACGCCTCATTATACTGGATGAACGCAATGCTTGAAGGGGGAGAGGATCCGAATTTTATATTCCGCCGAATGCTGATATTCGCCTCAGAGGATGTGGGCATGGCCGACCCGTATGCACTTACCGTGGTAAACGCCTCACATGAAGCATTTCTGAAAACCGGGATGCCGGAAGGATTTTATTTTTTTGCCCATGCGGCCATTTTCCTGGCACTGTCGCCAAAAAGTAACAGCGCCAAGGCGATCTTTGAGGTAAACAGCGAAATAAAAAACAAAGGTATTGGCGAGGTACCATCACACCTTCGGGATAAAACCGCCAACAAGCTGGCCAGCCGTTACCTGGATGTGAAAAATGCATCGGATGATTACAAATATCCGCACAATCACTCCTTTAACTGGGTGGATCAGCAATACCTGCCGGAGAATCTGAAAAATAAATCGTGGTTCGAACCGGGCGACCAGGGCAGAGAACCGAAGTTGTGGGAGAGGTTGATGAGGATTATGGGCAGGGATTAGGTTTTTGGATTTTGTAAGAACAATCGGACCTTAATCGAAATTAATAGAAAAACCCGGTGCAATTCTTATGCGAATAACGCAGGATCATTATTTTTACGTGATTTCGTAATCGGCTCATCTATTTCCGCTTTAAACCGCACATTGAACGTTTCAAGGATCCGGTTTGCCTTCTCCACCGTGATACCGTGGTATTCATTGTTTTCATCGCGCGATACCTGTGCTTCGGATACACCCAGCTCTTTGGCGAACTCTTTCTGAGTCATGCCCAGATAAATACACACGCCGATCAGCCACCTACCGATATTGGTCAAATCGCAGAGAGTGCCCAGGTTTCCGCGTATCATCCCTTCGTACGCTTCCACTTCTTCTTTTAGTTGATTGTGGAATGAGTGAAGAGGCTGCATAAGCCGTTCCAGTTCCTCGCCGGTGTGGCCGAGCTCTTTAAAGTGAGCACGCTGCCGTTCTATTATTTTTCGTTCTTCTTCCAGGCGGTTTATTGCGTTTTGATATTCTTTTTCGGTTCGGATCATGTTCATTCAATGTTATTGATCTGCATAATTAACTTATATATAAATAAACAATAAGATTAACAAATATGTTAATTGATGGTATTTCGCAAAGTTAAACCCCGAAAATTTAAATTAATATTTCATTAAACCCCGAAAGTTTAATATTTTTAAAAGAAAAACACGCTTAATGCCCACTTTTTTAGATTCTTTACCGGAAGTATTTGTGTCAAGTACGGAGATATCTTCCCAGGTATCCCAGGCGGTTGCGGAGGGTAAGCTTAAAAAACTTGCTTCCAGGTTGTATACAAAGAACATGAAGGATGATCCGGAAGTGATTGTTCGAAGGCATTGGTACGATCTGCTGAAGGAGTATTATCCCGATGCACTGATTGCCGACCGAACGGCCCTGGAGAACAGCCCGGCTAAGGATGGTTCGGTATTCATTGTTTCATCCAAAAAGAGGAATACGGAACTGCCCGGATTGATTTTAAATCCGCGTAAGGGGAGAGGACCGTTGGAGAGTGATCTGCCGTTTATTAATGATTTATGGATTAGTTCTGAACCCCGGGCACTGCTGGAAAACATGCGACCATCACGTGCAAGGAAGGGAACCGTTAGCCGCACGCTATCGCGAGAGGAGATGGAGGAGAAGCTGGATAAGTTAATCCGTTTAAAAGGTGAAGATTATGTTAATCAGATCAGGGATAAAGCCAGGGAGATTGCAAACGAGCTGGATTTGAAGAAGGAATTTCAAGAACTGGATGACCTGATCGGTACCTTGCAGGGGACAAGGACAATAGAGCTAAAGTCAGACATTGCAAAAGCAAGAAAAGGAGACGAACCTTATGATCCGGATCGGGCTGAACTATTCCTTAAGTTATTTGAGGATCTGAAAGCAACTGCCCCCGGTTCAAGACCTGCGAAAAACCTATCTCAGCAGGAACGGATTAACCTCTCTTTCTTTGAAGCCTATTTCTCCAATTTTATAGAAGGGACAGAGTTTGAGGTTGAAGAAGCTGCTGATATTGTATTCCGAAATGCTATTCCTACCGAAAGACCGGAAGATGCGCATGATGTACTTGGCACCTATAGAGTGGTATCAAACTATCGTGAAATGGACCGGGTGCCGAAAGATTATGATGATTTCATTGAAATTCTTAGGTACCGGCATGCCGGAATATTGGCCGCAAGAAAAGATAAAAACCCCGGTCAATTTAAAACTAAAGTGAATGTAGCCGGCAGCACTCAGTTTGTCCATCCGAAACTGGTAAAAGGTACCTTGCGGAAAGGTTTTGAAATCTATCGTGCACTGGAATACTCTTTTCACAAAGCGGTGTACATGATGTTTTTGGTGAGTGAGGTTCATCCATTCGCAGACGGGAATGGCCGGGTGGCCCGTATCATGATGAATGCAGAACTGGTATCTGTTGAAGACCAAAAGATTATCATCCCCATTGTATATAGAAATAATTACCTCGCTGCTTTAAAAACTCTGACCAACGACCGAAATTCTACACCACTGATACGGACGCTGGACTTTGGCCAAAAGTTTACCCAAACAATCGGCTGGAGTGACTATAACCGGGTAAAAGAACAGCTGGTGGAATGCAATGCGTTTATGGATCCTAATGAGGCAGACAGGCAGGGGATTCGGTTGAGGCTGCCGGGGTAAGTTGATTAATTGCCCGGATTTCTCAAAACCCAACCGGCACCAAACCCAGCTTGTTTATGCTCTCATTCACACACTCTGAGGTTTCGTGAACATTAAGTACTTCCTGGTAGTTCTAAAGTTTCAATTTGCCCGTAAACCAGAAACTCCTTCGGCATGATCTCTGATTTTTTTGTTGAATTTTGTTAGTTAAAGTGATGGCATCATAATTTGTAAAAATTTAATAGGTAATGACTTACTCAAAGCTTGATACCAACTCGATATTTTGGAAAATATATTTAATATACCTTCTCCCAAGGTAAGTTCTGTAATATTCAAGATGACCCAATCTTTTTAAATCAAGTTTATTTTTTTCACTTGGATTGTCGCTGTCAACAGAATTTGAAATTTCTTTCATTTTACTTTCTACAGCATTCCCTTGGCTATTTGCAACAAAGAGCTCCGCCCATATTCTGGCTCCGACTTCAGAATGAATTAGTTCTTTCATCTTTTCAGACTTATCAGCCATTTTATTAAAAAGTTGATCTGTATTAACTTTTTCACTTCTGTACAACTCGTACAATTCATTGTATTTAATATTCAAAAGAATCAAAAAGCTAAGAGGGATTGGATATAAATCATGATCACGTGTTGACACTTTGTATGTGTATATGAGCTTTGAAAAACTCTTCTCTACTTCTCTCAATGTACACTCAAAGTAATCAACAAGATCCAATAAATTCTTAATTACATCATTTGCACCGCTCCTGTTTAGATCTGAATCTGTGTTACTTAAATATTCCTTTACTCCCATCGTTTTAATTATTGCTTTTGAAAACCTTGAGATATCTGGTACAGGTAAAACAAATTCTAAGTCAATAAATCTTTTCAAATAACCAGAACTGTTTAAGTTTTGACCGTAAACTGTTTTTATAGACTCCAAAAGCTGACTCTTGTCTATAGCCAGGACAAAGATAACATTGGGTGTAGAAAAGAGATGTTTTATTCGCTCAAGTACCTCAAGTGCAAAACTTGGTCGACAACGATCTAATTCATCCACGAAAATTACCAGTGGTAAATCATTATCAGGTTTAAGGTCTTGAGCAAGTTTTGTAAGTGTCTCTTTGAATGCTGTAACTTGATTTTTGGATTGTTGATATTTCTTTATCTGCTCTTGCGCAATATTTTTTGCAAGGTTTCCGATTTCATCTGAATTAATTTTTTCACTATCAATTAAACCGGATGTTAGAATTTTAATCAAAAAAGGAAGACTGTTAGATAAGATTTCTCCGCCAATATCCTTGGTCTTGTTAAGATGTTGTTTAATTTGCTTTGATTTTTTCCCATCAACCTTGAAGATATTTTCAACTTCATTTTCTATCTCTCCTATGATTGTGACCAGCGCATCATTGTTAAAATCATTTTCCCAGGCACTGTAGTAAAGTGATGGAAAACCCTCATTATTAAGCATTTGACGCCACATTTTAATAAATGTTGTTTTCCCTTGCCCCCACTCTGCATTGATACTCAATACTATAGGCTCATCTGTATTCTTTAAAAAAGTGGTTAATTTTTCAGCGGTATACTCCCTTCCAAGTTCATCATATTTGAATGGTTTTTCGACTGGTACATCTATTATGTTAGATCTATGTTTCATTTTACCCCATCCAAACCTCTTTTTCCTTCTCATTCAATCCAAACACCAACTGATCCGGTTCCTTCAGAAAAGCCTTGTTTATCGTTTTACGTACCGTCCGTGGTTCGAATTTCATTCAGGAGGATATTCAGGTCATAGTTTTATTACCGTAATAATGTAGATTATTTACCCTGAAAAGTAAAAAACTATAGACGCATCAGAAGAGGAAAGGGGATGCAAAAAAATACTCACCCGAAATTATCCATTTCGGGTGAGTTTATTGGAGCTATTGCTCGATGTCTACCATAACACGAGTTCTTCATTGTTCCTGTTAAGCAGGAACATAATGTCTTTGATCTTTTAAAAAATTAGGCCTGATTTGATGAATAATCAAATAAAATTAAGTTAAATAATTATTATTCAGACATAGATTAGTAATATCGTCTGGAAAAGCGCTTTTTTTAAAGAAAAATTATTCCAAAAAAGTTTAAAAAAAGCTGCTTAAACGCTCTTTTTCGATGATTTTTTGGTGTAATAAATCAAATTTTGAGAACGAAGGTCAGGGTTTGTCTGTTTGTAGCAAAGAATTAACAAAGCATTAATATTAAAAATCAAAAAAATGAAAATTCACATACTCTCTGCTACAGACAGGCCAGGATCAAATGCACTTAAAGTCGCAAACTATGTTTCCGGTTTAATGAATAAGGAAATGGATAATGAAATTTTCTCTTTGCAGGATTATCCTTTTCAGGATGTGGTAGGCGGCCGGTACGGCGATGATATTGAATCAGTAGACGAATACAACGAGCGTTTTTTGGATGCAGATGGCTTTTTATTTGTTGTACCCGAATATAATGGCGGGTTTCCCGGAGTTCTGAAACTTTTTATCGACTACCTGCCTTTCCCGGAAGCATTAGAGAAAGTGCCGGTCAGCATAATAGGAGAGGCGGCCGGTTCATTTGGCGCACTTCGGCCTGTAGAGCAATTGCAGGGTATTTTAGGATACAGAAATGCTCTTATCTATCCGGAACGGATTTTCATCGCGGATGTAAATAATACGTTTGATGAAAATGACGGGCTAAGTTCAGACTTTCTGCAGGGCCTTCTGGAAGATACAGTAAAAGGTTTTGCTGAGTTCGTAAAACTAAACAGCCAAAGAGTATCAGTTAACCTTTAGCATATAACCGACTCCGTGCAATGTTACAAGATGCCGCGGGTCATCGGGGTGCATTTCGATCTTAGCTCTTAGCTTCGATACATGAACGTCAACGGTGCGGGTATTTGTGCTGTACTCGTACCGCCAAACTTTTTCGAGCAGTTCATCGCGTGAGATCGGCTGATTTGCCCGTTCTACCAGGTAATGAATCATTTCAACTTCTCTTGTAGAAAGATCATGGGTTTTACCATCCGGCTTGGAAACTTCACCTTCAGCCAGGTCAATTTTCACATCACCCAGCTTTAGTGATTCGAGCGGACCTGATTTTGACCACGAGCTTGCCCTTCTGAGGCGTGCTTTAATTCTGGCAAGAAGTTCTTTCACACCAAACGGTTTGGTGATATAATCATCGGCACCAATGTTCAGCCCTTCAACTTTATCAACTTCCTGGTCGCGGGCAGTAAGCATGATGATCGGAAACGTATATTTCATGCTTCTGATCTTTTCGCAAATTTCATAACCGCTCATCCCCGGCAGCATCAAATCAAGAAGCATCAGGTCGGGTTTATTTTCTTTTACCTGCTCAAGGGCTTCTTTTCCGGTTGAAACAACATTTACATCGTACCCTTCGCTTTCAAGGGTGTCGCGCAGGGTAAAAATCAGGCTTGGCTCATCTTCAACAATGAGTATCTTTTTTTGATTTTCAGGCATATTGGTCTACTTGATCCTCTGTTTTTTCTGGACTTTTCGGGTCAGTGGTTTTTGATTTATATTCTTGTTTTTGGATATCAGATTTGAGCAATTTAGGAAACTGTATGGTAAATGTTGAGCCTGCATTCAATTTGCTGTTCACGATGATTTTGCCTCCGTTCAGCTCAACCATGTTTTTTACGATTGCAAGGCCCAGCCCGTGTCCTTTCGTTTTTGCGGTCAGGCTGTTTTCAACCCGGTAAAATTTATCGAAAATATAATTCAGCGATTTCTTAGGGATTCCGTCGCCTTTA
This sequence comes from Balneolaceae bacterium, assembly GCA_007126675.1. Classification (GTDB taxonomy): domain Bacteria; phylum Bacteroidota; class Rhodothermia; order Balneolales; family Balneolaceae; genus SLAU01. The sequence continues at coordinate 845 of SLAU01000146.1, read as the reverse complement.
TCTGATATCGATAAGTTTACGTAGCTGCCGTTTTTTGCGGTTTCAAGAGTGATCGATTTTTCATCAGAACTGTACTTCATCGCATTCTCAACAAGGTTGTTAAGAATCGTTTCGATATGATCGGGATCAACCATCACAAGCGGCTGCTCTTCATCTCTTTTGAGGTTAAACTCAAAACCCTTGTTTTCAATATATTCTTTATTTGCAACGTAGAACTCCTCAACAAGGTCGCTCAGCCGTATCGGTATTTGTTCAGCTACCGCTTGACCGGAGTCTACTTTTGCGGCATCCAGCAGTTTGTCGATCATTTTTCGAAGCCTTACAGACTCCTGGTAAATATGGTCGCCATAGTTGCGCAGCCTTGTGCCATCGGTAACTCTTCCGTCGGCAATATTCTCGCCGGCTGCCTGCATTACGGTGAGCGGAGTTTTTAACTCATGGGTGATATTTGCGAGAAACCCTGCCTGACGACTTGCAAGCTCACGTTCGCGTTGTGCATTCACAAAAATAAACAACAGAGCGCCAAACAGAACCACAACCGCAAAACTAAGAACAATCAGATTACGCTGAAATGATGCATCGGAAGCTGCAACTGTGGGGGATTCGAGAAAAGATGCATGTAACACCCATTCATTTAGTGAATCCGTAAATCGCTGCCGGATATCTATTTGGTATTTTTCGTTGTCATATTCAAAATCGGCATCACTTACACTCAGCACGGTGTTATTCATCCAGTCTCGCAGCCAAACTACAATTCCGCTTTGCCCGCCGGGACCGAATTGTTGCTTCATTTCAGGGATCAAAAAGTCATTCAGCAGATAATCATGATCAATTCTCAGGTTCAG
>SLAU01000183.1 GCA_007126675.1 Balneolaceae bacterium | reverse complement strand
TGTTTGGAGCTGCATTCGGATTATTAGATCTTGCTGAAAATCATAAATATCAGTTACCTGAAAACTCAGTGATAATCGAAACCGGGGGAATGAAAACCCACAGGCGTGAAATCAGTAAAAAAGAGCTCCGGCAGATACTTTCGGATCGGTATTCGGTTCCGCAAAGAAATATTCATTCTGAATATGGTATGTGCGAGCTGTTGAGCCAGTGCTATGCAATTGGATCTGAATGGTTCGAATCGCCAAGTTGGGTGAATGTCACCATTCGTGATGCAAAAAACCCTGGCAGAGTATGTGAGCCGGGTGAGGAGGGTAAAATTGGTATCATCGATCTTGCTAATATTTATTCATGTCCTTTTCTGCTGACCGACGATCGGGGAGTGGCCGATGCTGATGGACAATTTAAAGTGCTGGGAAGGTGGCATACCGCTGAAATGAGAGGTTGTAATTTTTTGATAGACAGAGATTAATCATGAAAAACCGATCCATCAGGCATCACATATCTTTAATACAGGAAGCAATTGATGAATGGCTCCGCCCGGATAATACCGATTTGAAAAAAGCTGTTGTTCAGACAATCGAAGAGAAATTGTTTGAGGGTGATGATGTCAGATTTCAGATCAAATGGTTAAAGAAATCATTACGGAAAGAAGTACTGAAACAGTGGGTTTCAAAGCATCGTGATGACATAGCAGCTTCTCCAAAAAATGTGGTTTGCCTGCATGCGGGAAATATTCCTCTGGTTGGCCTGCAGGATCTGTTAGCCGTGCTGCTTACCGGCCACAGGTATGTCGGGAAAGTATCCAGAAAAGATCCATATCTGATGCCTTCCTTTTTCAAGGTATTAGCAGAAAAGAAATTAATTGATGTAGGTGACTGGGCAATTGATATCCAAAATTTGCCAAAAGAAAAAGCGGATGCCGTTTTGTTTGCAGGATCAACCCAATCTGTTGAAAAAGTGTTTAACACTTTAGAAGAATTGAACATTGCAGACAGATCAGTTCCAGCTCTGATCCGTACTGCCCATTTTTCTATTGCTCACATCGAAGACTTTGAATCTGAGACCATGCGGATGCTTATTGAGGCAGCAATGCGCTATGGCGGTAACGGGTGCAGGTCGGTGGCTATGGTTGTGGCTCCGTTTAGTTTCAGGTCAAAAGCCTGTAACATCACCGATTTTGCTGAAGAATATTTGATACGGTTAATCGAACCATCAAAGGAAGATCCGCTTTTGTACCACAGATATGCGTATAACAAAGCGGTTGGAATTCATCAGATATGGCTGGAGCGTTTTTTAATTGAAGAGACCGACGCAGAACCCGAAATTCCCGGATTGATACACTGGGTGGTCGGCGATCGTGAAACCACATCACAATTGGCGGAACGCTTCGGGGAAGGACTGCAATCGGTATATGTAACCGATCCGGAAGTAGAGATTAAGGGAGTTAAAACTGAACCTCTTGCAAATGCTCAGCGCCCGCCCATCGATTGGAAACCGGACGGAGTCGATGCTATTCAATGGCTTACAAAATATGTCTGATAAATTTTGTAAGCGAGCTAAGCTCTAAATAACAATTCAAGTTTATTCAGTTTCATTTTGGGAAAACCAATACGCCTCGAAGAGGCACAAGCATTAGCATGGGACACAGTCCTATGAAAAAAATACCAATCTCCTATAAAAGCTCTGAAAGAGCGCAAGCCCGGTCAGGTTTGAGAGTGGCTTTCGCACCGTTGGTGCTCTCAAAAAATATTAATTCTTCTAGACATAGGACTTCGTCCCATGCTATGCTCCTATCCCGTTGGAACTTTTCTGATGGTTAAATGGCACAAAAAAACAGTATAGAGTGCCGTTAGGCACGGCCAATGTTGCGGCAAAGCCGTCCCTTTGGGTTAACCCGGTGATTCATCACCGGGACTGAAACCATCGCCGCTGCGTAAGTACCGTAGGTACGATCCATTTGTATAAGGCTCCCTTTCTACCACATTTCAAATTGGGTGCTCAGTGGGGGTGGCGTTGATCAAGATTTTGTCAGGTAACCATCGGATAGAGTGCAGTTGCTTTCGTTCCTGCGTGCCCGATGGTTTTTTGTGGTAAGTGCTTTTTTTTACCCGGCGATAAATCACCGGGTTACAAAATGAAACGTGCCTACCGGCACTTTAGACTGCATGGCAGGATTATTTTGTAGAAACTGACGATAAAAAAATTAATCAGCAATACCACAAACCCAAACCTCAAACATATTTTTTACATATTGAGCTTTTTATTAGTTTTCAGGTATGAAAAAGTTCGTTTTATCCCGTGATGAGAACTCACCCGAATCATTTACAATCCCATATAAAGAAAAACTAAATTCTGCCCAGTTAGAAGCTGTCATGCACCAGAGTGGGCCGGTTCTTGTGGCTGCAGGTGCAGGTACTGGTAAAACAAGAACACTGACCTACCGTGTTGCACGTCTAATTGAAAGCGGAACGGATCCGGCGAATATTCTTCTGCTTACATTCACACGAAGAGCAGCTTTTGAAATGCTGCAAAGGGCAGGGGAGATTCTGGATCAAAGATGCAGGCTGGTAAAAGGCGGTACTTTTCATCACTATTGCAGTTCGGTATTACGCAAGCATTCAAACGAAATCGGTTATCCGGATAACTTCACTATTCTGGATGCAGCCGATTCAATGCAGGTTATTCAGTTTCTGAGATCGCAGCTTAATTTTAAAAAGGGTGGAAAACGATTCCCTCAAAAATCTACACTTTACTCCATCTTTTCAGGTTCAGTTAACCGTCAGATCGAAATTCCCAAGCTGTTAGAAAATGAATACCCGCAGTTTATGGAATGGACAGATCAGATTGTGCAGCTAAATGATCACTATCATCAATACAAAACCGATCATTTTGTAATGGATTTTGATGATCTGCTTGTAAATACCCGGAATCTTCTTCAGAATAATGACAACGTTCGGCAGCAGGTCTCCTCAAAGCTTGTGCAGATACTTGTAGATGAATACCAGGACACCAACAGGTTACAGGATGAACTGGTGCAGTTGTTTTCGAGTGTTCACGGAAATGTGATGGTTGTTGGGGATGATGTCCAAAGTATCTACTCATTCCGTGGAGCTGATCACAAAAATATGCTTCGTTTTCCCAAAACCTATCAAAATTGCAAAGTGATAAAGCTTGAAGAAAACTACCGCTCAACATCCCGAATCCTTGATCTCGCAAACAAACTACTGGCAGAAGCAACCGACAAATTCGAAAAAGATTTGTATTCCGATCTTGGAAAAGGTTCATTACCCGGCCTGGTAAAAGCAGCAACAGTAAATGACCAAAGTCGGTTTGTTACGCAAATGATATTGCAAATGAGGGAAGAGGGGAAAGAGCTGAATGATATCGCTGTATTATTCCGCAACGGAAGGGATTCGTTTGACCTTGAAGTAGAATTGAATAACAAGAAAATACCTTTCAGAAAATTTGGCGGGCAAAAGTTTACAGAAGCTGCGCATGTGAAAGATGTGCTTTCACATCTTCGTGTATTTGTAAACCCGAAAGATCTGATATCGTGGAACCGCGTATTTATGCTACTTGAAGGTATCGGGCCTAAAACAGCATCTGAATTATTCAAAATTGCACAGAACAGTACCAATCCGCTTCAGCCGGATCTTGAGAGTATTACAAATGAGAGATACAGAGAACAATTAAAAGCTCTGGCTACTTTATTCCGCACCATGAAAAATGTTGAAGGTTCAGTTTCTGAAATGCTTGAACTGGTTGTGGAATACTACAGGAGTTTCTGTAAAAAACGGTTTGATGATTACCCCAAACGGATGCGCGATCTTGAGACATTTGTTGACATATCAGGCAGGTACGGAACTGTACAATCATTGCTTGAAGAAATTGCACTGGATCCGATTGAATCTACAGTGATCGACAGTGAAGCCTCTGAAAATGATGAAGCGCCGCTAACACTGAGCACTATTCATTCCGCAAAAGGGCTTGAGTGGGATACTGCTTTTATAATTCAGTGCCTTGATGGTATCATACCATCCGGTTATTCACTCGACAGTGATGATCAGATCCAGGAAGAATTAAGGCTCTTTTATGTAGCAATCACAAGGGCAAAAAATCAACTTTTTATCTCATACCCGGCTTTATACCAAAGCTATTACGGCGACTACTTTTCGAAACCATCCAGGTTCTTAGATAATATTCCAGAATCAATTCTTGAACCGTGGATGCTTGTCGAGGAATCACATAATGATAATCAGCTTGAGGAAGGAAAAAACAAGTTAACTGAGTAAGGATGAAAAATTAAAGGCGGCGAAGCTCTCTCTTTTGTTTAATCATAGTAATTAGAATCCAGGCAACGGGATAAACAGGAATTATGATTGCGAGAAATAAAAGAAAAAGTGGTGTCTTTCCATCTTCATCATTCTCCTGGCAGATACCGGCAACACCGGCCATCCAAAAAATGAAGAAAAAGAAAATCGCCAGCGATACAACAAGCGAGCCTACAAATCCGAAGTTACCATATACAGTTTCAATCATTTCCTTACTATAAAATTCGTACCTTAAAATAATTATCAAATAACTTAACAATATTCACAGTCAGATGTTACCAACGGTTTCAATAGTAGGGCGCCCAAATGTTGGCAAATCTACGCTATTCAATAGGCTGATAGGTCAGCGTAAAGCGATAGTTCATGATGAATATGGTGTTACAAGAGACAGGCACTACGGTGAAGCTTTTTGGAATGGCCGCGATTTTAATATCATAGACACCGGCGGTTACTTACCTGACGAAATGAATGTAATATCACAGGGTGTTCGTGAACAGGTGCATATTGCCATCGAAGAATCTGATGTAATACTTTTTGTTGTGGATGTAGAAAGCGGAGTGAACACACTGGATAAATCAGTTGCTTCGCTACTCCGCAAACAGGATAAACCGGTCCTTTTAGTGGTTAACAAAAGTGATAATGAAAATCGAAAACTGGAAACCGTTGAATTTTACGAACTGGGGTTTGATGAGCTTTATCCCGTATCTGCATTAAATGGAACAGGAACAGGTGATTTGCTGGATAAAGTTGTAGAATTACTGCCGGGAGATAATGAAAAAGCTGAAGAAAGTAAAACTCCAAAAATTGCCTTTGTAGGACGGCCAAATGTTGGTAAAAGCTCTTTAATGAATGCTCTATTGAAAAGTGAACGATGTATAGTTACCGATATTCCCGGCACAACAAGAGATTCTATAAACAGCAGCCTCATTTTTAATGATAAAGAATATATTCTGGTTGATACAGCCGGACTCAGAAAACGAACTAAAGTTAAAGAGAACATTGAGTTTTACAGTACGGTACGGACTGACAGATCAATTAAAGAAGCCCATGTTGTTGTGCTTATTTTGGATGCAACTCAGGGTTTTGATGAACAGGATAAGAGAATTATCAGAGAAGCTGAAAAGTTCAACAAGGGCATAGTTATTGTGTTGAATAAATGGGATATCATCCCCGATAAAGACACAAATCTTCTGAAAGAGTTTGAAGAATATATTTACAGCCGTATTAAGCAGCTTACGTATATCCCTATCATTTCAATATCTGCTTTGACCGGGCAGCGTATAGAACGTGTTATTGAGATGTCGGAGCGAGTAATGCAGGAAAGAAAAAAAGAGATTTCGACCCCCAGAATGAACAGTTTTATCGAGAAAATTCTGAAGGAGAAAGCATTGCCAATGAAGAGGGGAAAGCAGCTTAAAATACAGTATGCTGTACAGGTCAAAAGCAATCCTCCCGTATTCAAGTTTTTTATGAATAACCCTGAAGAACTTCCGTCAAACTACAGGCGTTTTATCGAAAACAAGCTCAGAGAAGAGTTTGGATTTATTGGCGTGCCTATAACAATGATTTTCAGACAAAAATAGAAACTATTATTCGTATAAATTCATTGAACGGTAGTACCGAAAAGGTTATTTTTCGCAACTGATAACAGAAAACCATACAGACGTATATTTCCGATGAGTCTTGACCAGCCCGTAGCAAATGCGCTAAATGAAGATTATAAACGAGAACGGAAATTCTCATTTCTTGAAAAAATATATCTGCCTGAGATTTTTAAAGGCCTTATATATACATTTAAACAAATGTTTGCGCCCACATTTACGATGAATTATCCCGAAGAAAAGTGGGAACCGCCATCAATTTTCAGAGGTCGTCCGGTTTTAGTTGAAGATAACGGGCAGGAGAGATGCGTTGCCTGCGGTTTATGTGCAAGGGCGTGTCCGCCGCTTGCAATTAGTATGCAGGCCAGCGAAAATGAAGACCCTAAAGAAAGATACCCTGAGTTTTTTGAGATTAATATGCTTCGCTGTATTTATTGCGGATATTGTGAAGAAGTATGTCCTGAGGAAGCAATTGTGATGAGTAAGGACTATGATATCGTATTTGAGTCAAGAGAAGAGGCGGTTTATGATAAAGAACGCCTGCTTGTACCTAAAGAAGATTTGAAAGAAAGGCTTGATTTTCTTCGTGAATACAAAAATCGTCAATTCGGACAGTTCTGGAACTTCCAGCAGGAAAATAATATCCATTCTGTAAGAGACCGTGATACAGATTGGAACACCGGCTTGTCTCTGGTAGATATGCTTGAGCAACAAAAAAGAAACGATTCTGTTGAAGCATCAAAGCATTGGTCCGTTTAAGTGAACTCTTGTTAATATGATGACAGGTCAGGAGGTAACCCAGGAAAATTTCGAAGCTCTGATCGAAGATGCCGAATACCTTCAGGATGAAGCGGAAGCTTTAAAATATGTTATTGACGCTGTTCCATATTCTGAAGTTCCCCAGGACGGAATGTCAATCTACCAGAAATTGTGTCTGATTGATCACGCACAATCTGAATATTTCCGGCCGATCTTAGAAAAAGTTATAAAGAGCCCAAGAATGCTGGTTCTATCCGGTTTTAAGCATTACTCAGAAACATTCGAAACACCTGACCCGGAAGATTCTGACGTCCAAAAAATTCTTAATAAAATCATTAAGCACAGAGCCGGACTTATTAATGTTTTTAGAAAGGTACCTCTAATTGACTGGGAGAGAGGGATTAAAGATAAAGATGATCATATAATTTCACTTTATGATTTTGCAAATCGAATGGTAAAGGAGGAGAGGGCAATTTTAAAAGAAATAGCAGATCTGATACTTATTTATCAGAACAATAAGCGACAAAATAGAGAGGTAAACATGCGGGCCCAACAACGCGAAACTAACGGAGATAATTAACCGTGTGGAGCCAGATATTCTTAATTCTGGGCAGTGTACTGGGAGCTATTTACATATCCAGGCGTATTATCTATCAAAATCATATACGCTTTGTTTACATCAGTTTGTTAATTGCTGTAATTATCCGGATGGCAGCAGAATTTGATATTCCTGAAAATATAGCCGAAACATTAGGTAATGGAGCGATATCTTTCGCAACATTAGCTGCACTTGTTGTTTTGCTTTTAATAATACACTACACAAAACCACAACACGTAAGAAGTTCGGTTTGGTATAGTTACATACCGCTTATCATATTTCCAGCACTGGTTTTTCTTGTTGATTCAGAAGGCCTGTTAGCCATTTTATTTATGATATTGCAGGCTACTGCACTATTTGTAGCATTGTTTATAATCTATTTGTATGCAGGTAACATGAACCGTAAACCGGCACTGATTGGAGGCTTTATATTTCTTTTAGCTGGATATGGGGTGTATTGGTATTCCGGTTTGGAAGAGCAATTACTAATAATAATAACAAATCTTTGTTCCGGAGCTGGAATATTGCTGGTTTCATATTCTTTACCTGAGTTACTGAAAAATAATGTAAGAAAATAACTTACCTAACTATCGATAAACATGAATATTGGTGATAAGGCACCCGATTTTGAACTTCTAAACACTAACAAGGAATTAAAGTCACTTGCTGAACTTACTGAAAAGGGAAATTTATTACTGCTGTTTTTTCCATTTGCATTCTCATCAACCTGTACAACAGAGTTATGCACTACAAGAGATAATATGAAGTTCTACAACGCAGTAAATACTACAGTTGCAGGAATAAGTACTGACAGCCATCATGCATTAAGAGAGTACAAAAAATCAAATAACCTGAATTTTCACCTTTTAAGTGATTACAATAAAGAAGTTTCAAAAGCCTATGGCGTGCTTTATGATGACTATAAAGGAATGAGGGGAGTATCAAAGAGAGCCTCATTTGTTATCAGTCCGCAAAAAGAAGTATTGTTTAAAGAGGTCCTTCAGAATGCAGGGGATTTGCCTGATTTCAGATCGATAAACAAAGTGCTTTCCAAGTAGAGAGGAAGGGGTATTAAACTAAAAGTGCTATTCAGTTGGTAGTATGTATTTTTATCAACTTTACATAATATATATTATACGACACATATACACAATTAAACAAATAGTACATTCAGAATTCTAATATACACAACGAAACAAACCACCCATCTTTAGATTTAAGTATCTTACATAAGTTTACCAATTCGCAACTAATACCCATTCCATGGATTTCTTTATCGTTGAAGATGATAAAGTCCTATCATTGATCTTATCCAAGATGGTCCAAAAAATCGGCTATGAAGTTTCCGGAACTTCCGAATATGGTTCTGAATCGATTAAAAAAATCAAAGAGAATAAACCAAGTGTGATACTGATGGACATTGCTCTAAAAGATCAGGTTGATGGTATCACTGTAGCCAGCGAAGTTACAAAGCTATACTCTCCTGCTATAATATATATTACCGGAAACACTGATGAATCAACCCGAAAACGAGCCGAAGAATTTGGTTATCATGAATTTTTAGCTAAGCCCGTTGATTTCAATCAATTGAAATCGTCAATAATGAGTATTTGAAAATCAGATTTTCAGATATTTTGTGCTTAGGATATCTTCACATCAAGATCAAACATCTTGTCTTTGTTGCAATCCAGCCTGATCTTATCCAATATTGCATCAGTATTAACGGGTTGATTCAGCATTCGAAGCCCGTTTTTTGCTTTTTTTGGCTTTGAAATAAGACGATTTGTATCTATTACCAGCAGGAAAAGATTTTTACGGCCTCTATGCTCTTTATTCAGATATTCCTGCAACGCTCCCGGCTCTACGCATTCAATTATACCGGTTTCATCAAAATCTTCGGGCTGATAATACCCGTTTTTGTTTAATTCAGGCCATTTTCGCCTGGAAACTACATGAAAAATTAAATCGGAGTTCATTTTCTGTTATTCATTTGTTGCAACATGCATTAAGGCATCACCTTTGTGCACAACGGGATTATTGTTTAAACCTATCACCTGTCCGTCAATTTTACTTATAACTTTAATACTCTCATTCCCAAAAGGATCTGTAATTCTGCCAATTTGCTGTCTTTTTTTGATGATGTCACCCAATTTAATGCGGGCATTAAATAATCCGGCAGATTGAGCCCTGACCCATCTCGATTTTGGATAAACCAGAGGTTTGTGGCCTTCAGGGGCTGTATCACGCATGCCAAGATGTTTCATTACTCTATACGTCCCATTAATAGCTTCTTTTATACCGTGCTCATCAAGCCTGAGTGACTCACCGGTTTCATAAACAAGTATATGTTTTCCTTTACGATGAGCTGCTTTTCGGAAAGAGCGATCAATCAGTGAAGAATGTAAAATTACGGGCGGAGCAAAGGCGTTAGCCAGCTCTACATTCTTTTCTAAATCCAAAACACACCGAATTTGGGGGAAATTGGCCCTGCTCGCTCCTCCGGTATGAAAGTCCAAACCATAATCAATCAAAGGAATAATCTCATTCATAATTGTGTAAGCCACAAGCTTAGCCAGCGAGCCACCTTTTACACCCGGAAAACTTCTGTTCACATCTTTTCCATCCGGAACTCCGCGAACATTCTGGATAAATCCATAAACGTTCATCAGCGGAACTGCTATAATTGTTCCCCGTTTTAAATCCAGAGCGTTGGTATCAACGATAATCCGCCTTACTATCTCAATACCATTAATTTCATCACCATGCAATCCACCGCTTAAAAGTAATACAGGTCCGTCTTCAGCTCCTCTGATCACCCTAACCGGTAAATCAATAGTTGTATACGTTGGGAGCCTTGCTACTGTAAGGTTTACCTGTTTGTCTTCCCCTAAACCGATCGATCCACCATTAATATCTATGAATTCAGGCATTACTTCTTACAGATCTTTTGCTGTTAGATTTTTTGTCATTAATCCTGACGAGCTTCTCTACATATTGAATAATTTCTGTGGCAATATCTTTGTTTGTGGTTTTTTCGATACCCTCGAGTCCGGGAGATGAATTTACTTCAAGCACCAAAGGCCCGCGGTCAGACTGCAGTAAATCCACACCTGCAATGGTCAATCCCATAGCCTTAGACGCAGTTAAAGCCACCTGTCTCTCATTTTTTGATAACTTAATTAACTGCCCTGTTCCGCCCTGATGCAGATTCGAACGAAACTCGCCTTCTTTACCCTGTCTTTTCATTGCACCCACAACTTTATTGCCAATTACAAATGCACGGATATCTGCCCCTTTGGCTTCTTCAATAAATTCCTGGACAATCACTCTTGCCTTCATACTATGGAATGCTTCAATAATGGATTCAGCAGCTTTTCTTGTAGGTGCAAGCACAACACCGTAGCCTTGAGTTCCCTCAAGAAGTTTTACGATTAACGGAGCACCACCAACACTGGAGATAATATTTTTAACCTCTTTGGAGTAATTTGTGAAAACCGTTTTTGGCAGTCCTACACCAGATCTTGCCAAAATCTGCAGACTTCTCAGTTTGTCGCGCGATCGTACAAGTGCTTGAGATTCTACTACAGTTGGAACCCCCATCATTTCAAATTGCCTGACTACCGCAGCACCGTAAAAAGTTACGGAAGCACCAATACGCGGTATTACTGCATCAATCGGCTTAATTCTTTCTCCGTTGTAATAGATCGAAGGATTATCCTGCTCAATCACTATATCACACTTCAAATGATCCAGGATAACGGCTTCGTGCCCTTGCAGTTCAATTGCTTCTACAATGCGCCTGGTAGAATAAAGTGATTTATTTCTGGATAGTACTGCTATTCGTAATTGTCTGTGAGACATGGGATAAAATTACTTAGATAAATATATTTTAGATGTGTCAATAATAAAGCTGTTCAGAAATTTTCGGCCAAGAAGCACCGGAAATCTCATGGATGATCTGTCAGCCAATGAAAGCTCTATTGTTCTTTTTTTGTTATTGAATATAACTTTGGGTTTTATCACAAATCGCTTTTCTGAAAGACCGTTCGAACTTTTCACAGTTCGTATGTCGTGCAACTTTGCAGTGAAATTTTTCTTTTCATATTCAGGATGTTCAGGGTCTAAAACAAAAAAACGTACCCAGTCTTCTCCATCTTTTTCAAACTTCTCAACTTTATGACAATGCAAGCTCGAGGTGTAAGCACCTGTATCAACTTTCGCATCAATGTTGTAGATCTCCCATTCCGGAAACCCGATCTTCTCTACTCTTCCAATTACTGGTTTTGTCTTTATACTCATTCGTTACATTTTTGTACAAAAGATGGAAAATAACAGCTTTTATACTCGCTTGCATTCACTATTTTTAAAATAATTTATTGACCCGTAAATAATTAACCATGGTTCATCGCCAAATGCAGTTAAATATCAAAGAATATCAATTTATACCCCCATTTAATTCTCCTCAGCTCGAGCGGCCGCGCGCTGTCGTATTAGAACAAAGTGCTAAAAAGAATATTGATCGTTTTGTTAATAAAGCAAAAAATCTTGGATGTGAGTTTCGTCCGCATTTTAAAACACATCAATCCGCTGAAATTGGTAAATGGTTTAAAGAGACTGGTGTAAGCGGTATAACTGTCACTTCTGTTGCAATGGCCCAATATTTCGCAGATCATGGCTGGGATGATATCACCATTGCATTCCCGTTTTTTCCCGGACAGATTGATGGCGTGAATAGATTATTGGAGAAAAGTAAGCTCAGGTTATTGGTTACAAATTCCGGAATAGTAAAATGGCTGGACAAAAACCTGGACAAAAATGCTGACATCATGATAGAGATAAATGCAGGCTACGATCGAAGCGGAATATCAATAAAAGAAAAGAGTGAGATAAAAGAGATAGTTAATAGTATCCATAAAACAGAAAAACTCAATTTTTCCGGTTTTTATATACACGATGGCGCTACCTATAAGGTTGACTCCGAAAATGAAATTGAAAACGTCTTATCAAGGGATTTGAGCGCATTCTCAGTTCTTAAAAAAGATTACCCGGATGTAAAGTATGGTCTTGGTGATACTCCCTCCTGCAGTGTTCTGGATGACTTTGGCCCGGCAAATGAGTTATCTCCCGGTAATTTCATTTTCTTTGACCTGATGCAATATAAAATCGGAAGCTGTTCGTTAGATGACATTGCATTGCTTGTAAAAGTACCGATTGCTCAGATAAAACCTGAGAACGATCAGATTATCATTCACGGTGGCGCTGCCCATTTATCAAAAGATTACATTTTGGAAAATGGTAACCCTATATATGGAAAACCGGTCTATTTTGATGATGAGCAGAAAATTCAGTTGATTGATGAATCGTCTGTCGTATCGCTATCACAGGAGCATGGAATAATATCGGGTGCCGGGGCATTATTACCACACATTAATGACGATCAAAGTATATGGATTTGCCCGGTTCACTCCTGTCTGACGGCCAACCTGTTTACTGAATATTATTCTGCCGACAACCATAAAATCAATAAACGAATACTTTCATGAGTAGAAGAAGCTTAACGGTTAAAGAAAAATATTCACAATACTGGCCAATGATTACGGTGCTAAGTGCAGTGATGTGTGTATTATTTTTAATTAGCTATATAATTGTAAGTGATGTATTAATTGAAGGCTATTTACGCTTAGCAGCATTTGCATTTTTTGCACTGTCACTTCTCAGCCTATTCAAAGTAAAAGATGGCCAAATTGAAATTGAATTTACCATCGATAAAGATGAAGAGCCCGGTACATTAAGCTTAAATTACTATGTGCGCGAAAATGAAATTCATTCTGAATCACATGAATTGAATGATCTTACAGAATTTAAAATCACCGAAGTCCCAAACAGATCGTTTTACAATGATCTGATTAAAGGAGATAAAGCTGTAAGATTTAAGAAAAAGAATTTGGATGACTGGATGTATCTCAATGAAATTTATGGCAGGGTTATACCTTTATCACAGGATAACGCTGAGAAAGTAACCAGGTTTATTGAATCCGAGAAGCCGGTTTGATACTTATTATTTAATATGAGCCCGATATAAGATTTGGGAAAATGGTTTTAGATTGTCCAAAAAAGTACAGTCCATCAAATTTCGCTTAAATAGTTTAGATTTCTTTTTTTTCTGACTCACCCTATCTCCCTATCTCCCTCTCTAAAAAATAGAGAGGGATTAAATGTCTAAATTATTTAAGCTGGCTCATAGATTAATTTAGTTTTTGGGGAAACTCAGGTTATTTACTGAATTGGGCTCTCTATCGGCTCTTCTTCATCAGTAAAAGCTCTTTTCCAAAATACATAAGCACCAAGTACAAGGCCTTTCAGGATATAAAATGAGAATACTACAATCAGTCCTATATCATGGAAAATTGCAATAATTACCAGATATACAAAGAATAATAATAGTCGCTTTTTATACTTTCGGAGAGATTCTTTGTCGAATTTTTGCGGTAATTTATCAAACGGTATAGTACTTACCATCAAAAATGAGAGAAGTACAATCATTGGAATTACTACCGACAGTAAACCATGATCAAAAACTTCAAACAACTCAAGTTTGTTGTGGAAAGTCAGGTAAAATGCAGAAACCATAACTGCCTGTGCCGGAATGGATAATCCGTTGTAAAAATCGTAAGTGACATGCCGCGCATCTACGTTATATCTTGCAAGACGGATAGCTCCGCATACGGGCGGCAGTGCCGAAAGTATAATACCAATAATCGCAAGTTCGTGAAGTACAAAGCTGTACAGTAAAAACCCGGGTGCTACGCCGAAAGATATTACATCCGAAAGAGAATCGAGCTCCATGCCAAATTCACTGGTTGCGTTTGCAATTCGGGCCATAAAGCCGTCAAGGCCATCAAATAACCATGCAACGATAATCAGCCAGGCACCAAAAATCAGGTTTCCGTCAGCAACCATAATAATTGAGAGAAATCCGCAAAACAGATTCATCAGCGTAAAAAAGCTCGGAATGATGATTCTTGGAATAGGCTTTCTCTGCTTTTTCTTTTTCCTACGCCGAAACCTGATTTTCTGTACAGGATATTTCATGTTGATGCTATCTTGCCAATTATCGATTCACCGGCACGTGTTGTGTCACCTTCCTTAACCAAAATATCAACACTTCCGGACGGAAATATAAGATCCATACGTGAGCCAAACTTCATAATTCCAAACCTCTCACCTGCTTTAAGTTCATCACCTTCTTCTAAATGATAAACGATTCTTCGTGCAAGAAATCCGGTTATTTGCTTGAACATGATCTTTAATCCGCTTGGATGCAAAACACCAAAATGTGCTCTTTCATTTTCTTCGGATGCATGATCTTCCCAAGCCATCAGATATTTTCCGGGATAGTATTTTAAATATTCGAGCTTACCACTAATCGGCACTCTGTTCACATGAACATTTAGCGGACTCAAAAAAATACTGATTCTTGTTACTTCAGTGTTCAAATACTCCGATTCTTTTTCCGTCCGGATCTGAACTACTTTACCATCTGCCGGCGAAATAATGAGTGAATTATCATCAGGTGTTGTGCGCTCTGGATCTCTAAAGAAGTAAATGACAAGTGCAGTAAGCGTAACCGCAATTGCAATTAGTATTACAGATAACCACGCAGGAGCCCATCCGGTAATAAATATGAGTAAAAGCGAAAAGAGAGAAACTACAAATATTGTTGGATAGCCTTCTTTTGCAATCATTGTTTATCCAAATGTTCTCAATATATCGTTAAATGTAACGAGAATAATTAATCCTATCAGAAAAATAAAACCTAATTGTTGTAATGCCATTTTAACTTTTTGCGATGGCTCTCTGCGGGTAATTCCTTCGTACACAAGAAACATGAAGTGTCCGCCGTCAAGTGCCGGTATAGGAAGCATATTCATAATGGCAAGGGTTATACTTAGGAATGCAGTGATCTCCCAAAAACCAAGCAGCCCTCTTGTATCGGTGGCTTCTCTGGTAACATTTGCGATTGCTACAGGCCCCCCAAGGTTATCTCGCACCGATATATCACCCGAAACCATTTTTGTAAGTCCCTGTATAATCCCAAAAAATGTGTCATTTGTGCGGGTAAAACCCATAGCTACCGACTCAGAGAAATCATATGTAAGAGTCTGAATCTGAAAAACATCGGAGTGTGTCGGTCCTGCAATTCCAATCATCCTTGACTCAGGATCGGGAGAAACAGATGTGTTTATGATTTCTCCATTACGCTGAACCGATAAACTTAAAGACTCTTCTGTATCCTGTATTTTATTTACAAGCTGAACCCAAAAACTGATCTCTTCACCTCCGGCCTTTATTACTTTATCACCGGGCTTAAGTCCTGCTAGCTCAGCAGGGCTATCCTCTAATACATCACTGACCTTACTTGGCATTGCCATTTCAGGACTCAGGAATGGATCTTGTGCAAGTCTGTCAAGAAAGTTGGGTGGAGTTGACAAATTTAAAACTTCTCCATCCCTTTCTATCATAAAGGTGAGATCACGTCCTGTAATTGCTGATGGTGAAAAAAGCTGGTTAAAATACTCAACTTCTCTTCCATTAATTCCTATTACCCTGTCTCCGGTTTGCATGCCAATTTCCTCAGCTAACGAACTTTCAGCAACATAAACTCCCTGGATTGAATCAATAGGAATTACGTCCTCTCCGTAATGAAGAGCTATACCGGCATAAATAATAACTGCTAAAATAGCATTGAAAATTACACCTGCTGTAATCACAATGATTCGCTGCCACACCGGTTTGCTTCTGAATTCGTCATCTTTAGGTTCATGATTGGTGAAATCATCGTCCATGCTTTCATCAATCATACCGGCAATTTTCACATAACCGCCTAATGGTGTTGCACCAATTACGTACTCGGTTTCACCTCTCTTGATGCCAAAAATATTTGGGGGAAATCCGATAGAAAATCGGTCCACGCGCATGTTAAAAAATTTGGCTGCAAGAAAATGGCCAAGTTCGTGTACCGTAACAAGAATAAATATCGCTGCTATAAATATCAGCAGCGTTGAGGAAATGCTAATTATCCATTCCATGGTCAGCTAAAAAGAGACTCTGCATAAATGCGGGTTTCCCTGTCTGTTTCAAACAACACAGGTGGTGAAATTGATTCACTCTGTTCAAATTTTTCCAATGATTTTTCAATTATTTCAGGGATCTGAATATAACTAATTTCTTTCTTTAAAAAGCGTTCAACGGCAATTTCGTTTGCAGCATTCATAACGCATGGTGCAATACCTCCTTTCTTTGCACTGTTTATCGCAAGACGAATACATGGAAACTTAGTAAAATCAACAGGTTCAAAAGTTAGAGACATTGATTTACTATAGTCTAATACACTGTTGGGATAATGAGACCTTTCCGGATAAGTAAGTGAATAAAGAATTGGCACTTTCATATCAGGCGGACCCATCTGGGCTTTTGATGAACCATCTGTGAACTCAATAATTGAATGAATGATACTTTGCGGGTGAATTATCGGCTCTATTTTTTCTATATCTACATTGAAAAGCCATTGAGCTTCAATTATTTCCAAACCTTTATTCATCATAGTTGATGAGTCGATGGTAATTTTATTTCCCATCTCCCAGTTTGGATGCTTCAATGCATCATTAACGGTTATTGAGCTCATCTGTTGTTTAGAGTATTCCCTGAAAGGCCCGCCGCTTGCGGTAATGATGATCTTATTGATGGATGAATAATCTTCACCCAAAAGACATTGAAGCATTGCCGAATGTTCGGAATCTACAGGAATCAGATTCCTTGTAAATCCAGGCAAAGAGGATAGTATTTCACCGCCAACCACAAGTGATTCTTTGTTGGCTAATGCAACTTTTTTATCATTTTTTAGCGCTTCATATGTGCTTTTAAAGCCGGAAAAGCCTACCAGGCTGTTTAAAATCAGATCAGCCTTATCAAAGGTTGCAAGAGATGTGAGATGCTCAGTGCCATATTCAATGTTCTTTGGCTTATGTGTAAGAGAGTTCTCAAAACTTTCCCGGTTCGATTCATCACTTAATACAACAAAGTCCGGTTTAAACTGATTTACCTGGCTGGCAAGTAGTTTCCAGTTTTTGTTGCCTGACAAGCCACAGACACTAAATTCGGAAGATTTATTTTCTATAATTTCGAGAGCCTGAGTGCCAATTGAGCCCGTGGAACCAAGTATTACTACAGATTTTTTTCCCAATGAATCGGTCGTTTTCATGCAGTTCGTAAAATATAGATTTTCATGCTAAATGTTTTTTGTAAATCCTGTCTGCACTTTCATATAAAATTGCATGAGCTTCAGCGGTTTCTCTTACCGAAGGTGCGTAACCGCCTGATAACAACAGGGTGATCGGTATATCTTTTGTAACAATAGATTCTATCACAAGGTTTTCTCTCTCTCTCAAACCGTTTAAGGTTAATGATAAACGGCCAAAATGATCCGTTTCAAGTGGATCAATCCCTGCGAGATAAAAGACGATATCGGGTTTAAAGTTCTCAAAGATTCTGTTTAAAGCAGTTTCAAGGGTACTCAGGTATTGTTTGTCTTTGGTGCCATCAGGCAAACCAATATCATACGTTGATGGTGGTTTTCTGAACGGATAGTTTTTTTCGCCGTGTATCGAGAATGTGTATACTTCGCTGTTTCCGGCAAAAATATGTGCATTTCCATTTCCCTGATGCACATCACAATCGATGATCAAAACATTTTTAACCCACTTTGCCTGCTGTAAAACTTTAACGGCTACTGCTACATCATTATAAACGCAAAAGCCTTCTCCGTAGCCGGGCATTGCATGATGGGTGCCGCCGGCAAGGTTACCTGACATACCATCCTGAAGAGCCATCAAACCTGCATTAATTGTACCTTGTACAGCAAGTCTGGATCGTACGGCAAGCTCTTTTGTCCAGGGTAAACCCATCCTTCGCTGTTGCTTCTTATCCAATGATCCATTCCAGACATCCAGTGCGTATTTAGAAGTATGAGCGGTACACAAATTGTGGATATCTGCCATTTTTGGTTCGGTAATCTGATTTTCAGCCAGGATTTTATTTCTGATCAGATAATTTCTTAATTCCCTGAACTTTCCCATCGGGAAAATATGGCCATCAGGTAAAGGAGCATAGTAGCCTTCGGAATAACTAACGCGCACGAGATTATTTATGAGATTGAGTTCAATTTTATAAAACCCAACATTCTGCCGGCCTTTTCCCGTTCTCTTCGGAATGAATAAAAATGATCATTGCTAAAAGTGCAGCCATCTGATACTCTTATATTTTCATTGAGTATCCCGTTATCAGTCAACTGTTTTTTTACAAAAGCCTTTAAATCGATATGGGGTTTTGAAAAACTGTGTCTGTCAACAAATTCTTCTGGAAATTGAACGGCTACCTCCTCTCCCACTTCAAATTTGTGTTTGGAGATACATGGAGATACATATGCCCTGATTTCTGAACATTTTGCTCCGTAATTCTTCATGGTTTCAACAGTGTTTTTAACTATTCCTGCAACAGCTCCCCGCCAGCCGGCATGTGCAGCGCCTACAATGCCATTTTTGGTATCAGCAAAAAGAATTGCAGCGCAGTCAGCAACTTTTATTCCAAGTACTAAATCTTTTTTATTGGTTACAAACCCATCAAAACCTTCGTAATAACCACCCTGATCTGCAAATTTTACCTTATTACTATGAATTTGATCAGCAAGTACGATGCTCTCTCTGTTTACACCTACTTTTTCCAGCAGCAGATTCAGATTACTTTCAACTTCAGATGAATCAGCTGTTGTATTATCACCAAGATTGAATCCGGGAATTTCAGAATCCTTATTTATCTGGTCTTTCCCCGCAAATGTAAAACCTGCAGTTATCGATTCATTGTTCAAAAAAGAGATAAGGGTTACCGGTATATTCATCCGTTCATAATATTGAAAAGTTCGCTTTTAATCTTATCGATTGGAAAACTATTTCCGGTCCATATTTCAAATGATCTGCTTCCCTGGTGAATCAGCATATCAAGGCCGTTTATGGTAATAGCTCCGGCAGCTTTGGCATGCTTCAGGAAAAGAGTTTCAGATGGATTATATATCAGATCATAGCAAATTTTGTCTTCCATGAAACTATAACCACTCGCAGATAAAAGTTCTTTATCAGTAAGTGGCGGCATACCCACCGGTGTGGTGTTAACAAAAAGTCCGGCATCTTCGGTGTAATGTTGCCAGCCATCATAGTTGGTTACCTCACATTCAACAAAAATCCCATCTTTAGCTACACGATCCGGATTTCTGGAAACCACTACGACATTATCCATACCATACTGCAGTAAAGCGTAAACAACTGCTTTAGCGGAACCGCCACTCCCGAAAACTATCGCGGATAAGCCATCAAGGTCATCAGAAAATTCATTCAATGGTTGTATAAACCCATAAGGATCGGTGTTGTAGCCGATCAACCTGGTGCCGGTTTCATTTTTTTTGATAGTGTTGATTGCTTGTAATTCTTCGGCTACAGGATTTAATTCATCTACAGCATCTAAAAACTCTGATTTGTATGGAACAGTGATATTACATCCTCTGAAAGTTTCGCGATTCATCCACGAGATAAACTGAGGAATTTCATCTTCTAGCAATTGAATGGCAAAATACTCTGCACCTATTCCATGTTCTCTTAGTGCAATGTTATGCATAACCGGTGACAGTGAATGAGAAATAGGATTACCGATCACCAGGAAGTGGTTTCTACTGGAATGCTCAGAAGTTTTAAATTGACTGAAGGATAAATCCATATTATATAGATAAAAAAAATGCGATCTGTGATGGCAGACCGCATTTTTTAGTTCATTATTTTTATAAAGCTTAAGCCGTTACTTCACTGCCTTCCTCTACCTCTTCATCCTTAAAGGTATCTGTTTCTGCTAAATCTTTAAATTTTTCCAGATCTTTT
Organism: Balneolaceae bacterium; assembly: GCA_007126675.1. GTDB lineage: Bacteria > Bacteroidota > Rhodothermia > Balneolales > Balneolaceae > SLAU01. The sequence goes on along the minus strand of SLAU01000183.1, from coordinate 2,941 downwards.
TTAAGCTGAGAGGGCAAACCTTCGATAAACTCTGCAAGATCTTCGTCAGGATCTCCGAAGAAAGTTCTGTAATCGAGTGAAAAATCAACACGTGTACGTTTTCCGTTATCAAGCGGCGTAAAACGAATAGTACCGGTTTGATTTAAATTTCCATTGATTGTAATCCATGCAAATCGTGTATTGCGCAGATTATCAATAATGTTCGTGGTCCATTGAAACTCCTCATCACCAATCTTCGTTGAGTAATCGAAAGTTTGGGAATTAACTTTTTCAATAGAATCAATACGACTCAAAAATTTAGTAAAATGTACAGGGTTGCAAAGTAATTCGTAAGTTTTGGCTAGCGGTAGGTTAACTTCGATTCTTTCGTGCGCCATAGTCATATTTTGCTTCAGATATGAAATGTTTTGATTCTAATTTTGGATAGATGTGGAAGTCAGATAAGATTAATCCACAATGGTTTAAATTTAAGCATATTTTGAATAATCATCAATGTAATTGTGGATAAAAGAAATTATTTTTTGCATATTCGGCAATTGTGGCGGAAAAATGTCATTGCATTCCTCGCAATATTGTGTTCATTTTCCCTCTCTTCTATCGCTTTTTCTCAAACTAATTTATCAGGCGAATTTCAAAATTATAATGCTTTTCAAACCACAGGAGATAATGAACTTTTAACCGGCAGAAGTACTCTTCAATTAGGTTTAAACAGCAGTTTTGATTTCGGACAATTTCGTGCTGAACTGGAGTTATTAGATCGATACAGTCAGAATTCATCAGCTGAGATATTACTGCGCGAAGCTTACTTTGATTTTTATGGAAATACGACCGATTTCCGCATTGGAAAACAGAAGATTATTCTGGGGGTTTCTAATGGTGGTTTTGTTACAGATATCATTTCTCCTGTTGATTTACGGGAATTTTTGACAAGAGATCCATCAGAATTGAGAGTTGGTGTCACCGCATTGAGTGCAACAAGATACTTTGGATCCAACTACCTACAGTTTATTCTGGCTCCTTCTATTCAGCCCGATCTGCTGCCGGACCAAGATTCTGTTTGGTTTCCGGTACAGGAATTTCAGAATGTAATACCTATAAATTTCCCCGGACCTGATCCCCAGCGCGATCTCAAAAACATTCAGCTGGCATTGAATTACTCTTTAAATTCTATATCTGATTTAAATGTGAACTTCTTGCTGTATCACTGGGCACACCCGATGCCGGCTTTTGCACTCGAATTTGTTCCACCCAATTTTTTTGAACTACCGGCGGTACAACTACGCGAAACCTACGAAACGTCACTAATGGCCGGCTACAGTTTAACATGGCAAATATCGCAAAGTTGGCAGCTGAGCAATGAATTTCTTTTCGCGAAAGACAGATTATTTACCTTTTTACCGGTAGCTGTGAGCCGTTTAGAAGATGCTCTTGAAGATCCTTTGGAAGCGTTAAACGTATTGCAAGAATTCGAAATAAGGGATGACGGATACCTTCTCAGTAAACCCTGGCTGCATCAAATGATTGGCCTGCAAACGTCGGTCAAAAATACAACAATTGGAGTCCAGGGTTTTTTAGAGATCATACTGAATTATGAGGATAAGATATTACCACAGCAATATTTCCCTTATATGGTATCTTATGCACAACGATCTTTTTTACGGGAGAGGCTTCAGTTGATAGCATTAAATCGTTACAATTTCTTTGGGGATGATTTCTGGGTACAGTTTCAGGGAATTTACGACCTCAGAGATAATCTTGAGCTGGCATTGGGTACAAATCTTTTTGGCGGCGATCAGGTCTCCCCATTTTACGGCCACTTTACATTTCATCAATTCAGAGAAAATAGCTTTCTGTTCAGCAGAATTGCTGTGTATTTTTAAATCGTTACAAAAGTGGAATGCCATCGACAGAGATTAGGTTCTCATTCTTCATGTATCATCAAATAACTCCTTTGAAGTGAAGCGTTTCGGCGAAATATTACTGGCTGCCCCGGGCTCTGTCATAGTCATTTCCGTACTATTGATATTTCTTGCGATTTATCCAGCCTCGCAGATAAAAACCGATTTTAACCTTGAGGGCTTCTATCCCGAAGATGACCAGGTTATTTCTGATTATGATTTGCTGGAAAGTGAATTTGGCCGTGATGATAATGTGATTTTAATCGGATTTGCAGCCGAAAATCTGATGTCTGCTGAGAATTTAAAAATTCTGAGAGATATCACTAAATCACTGCAGGATATTGAATTGTTAGAATCTGTAAACAGCATATGGAATGCTCGGGAAATCAAAGAAGAAGATGGCACATTAACATTTGAACCCTATCTGACGGAACAGATGGTTGAGTCAGGAGAGTTCGAACGAGCAGCGGAGGCCATAAAGCATGATCCATTTCTGGAAGGCTTTCTGATAAATGAAACAGGCACTGCTACCGCAATTCTGCTTTCTATCGATGAAGAGTACAATACCTACCCTAACAGAAATCAAATTATTGATGAACTGAATGAAATCCTGTCAGTTTACAGTGACCGTTTCGAGTTCCATATCTCCGGCATACCCTATTTCCGAAACCAGTACGTAAATCTGCTGAATGGAGAGATCATAACCTATATCGCGTTTTCATCTTTTTTGATCATCATTCTGTTGTGGTATCTCTACAGAAGTGTTTGGGGCGTGCTTTTTCCGATGATTATTGTGTGGACTACCCTGCTCTTCACCATCGCATTTATGCACCTCACCGGTGGTTATCTCGAAATAATGTCGAGCACTATTGCTCCCATTCTGTTATGCGTTGGAGTGGCAGATGCGATTCATATGATTTCGAAATATGATGATGCAAGGGAGATTGGTATGGATAAGCGTGCTTCCATTCTTGAGATGCTGAAAACACTGGGAAGCGCAACATTTCTGACAAGTGTTACTACAGCTATCGGTTTTGCATCAC
>SLAU01000104.1 GCA_007126675.1 Balneolaceae bacterium | reverse complement strand
GGTGCAAAAATGAAAGCATACGACCCGGAAGCAATGGAGACTTTTAAAGTAGCAGCCAGTGACGAAACGCTTGAAAGCACCGAGTTTATGAGCGACAGAGACAGCGTACTGAATGATATTGATGCCCTTGTAATTTGCACTGAATGGAACGAATTCCGCAGGCCTCATCTGGATAATTTCAAAAAATCGATGAAATCTCCGGTAGTATTTGATGGGCGTAACTTATATGACCTTAAGCGTGCGGAAGAAGCCGGACTTGTTTATTACAGTGTGGGCAGGCCAAATGTAAATGGCCGGTAACTGCCGTACTAAATATTAATTGAAAAACGCCATGCAGAGTCAGAAACGAGCATTAATTACAGGAGGCGCAGGGTTTCTGGGCTCTCATTTATGCGACCGTTATCTGTCAGAAGGTTATCATGTAATTTGCATGGACAACCTGCTTACCGGATCCGAACGTAATATTGAACATCTGTTTGGTAACTCTAACTTTGAATTTATAAAGCATGATGTGACCAACTACGTGTATGTAAAAGGCAGCCTCGATTTAATACTTCATTTTGCATCTCCTGCATCCCCGATAGACTATCTGGAAATGCCGATTCAAACGTTAAAGGTTGGTTCTCTTGGTACACATAAAGTTCTGGGCCTGGCAAAAGAGAAAAATGCGCGATTTTTACTCGCTTCAACAAGTGAAGTTTACGGTGATCCGGAAGTTCATCCGCAAAAAGAAAACTATTGGGGAAATGTAAATCCCATAGGTCTGCGCGGAGTATATGATGAAGCTAAACGGTTTGCAGAAGCTATGACTATGGCATATCATAGATATCATGGAATAGAAACCCGTATAGCCCGCATTTTTAATACCTATGGTTCACGAATGCGGTTAAAAGATGGGCGCGCCCTGCCGACTTTTATGCGTCAGGCACTTCGCGGAAATCCCTTAACGGTTTTTGGAGATGGTTCACAATCACGTTCTTTTACTTATGTAGATGATCTTATTGAAGGAATTTTCAGGCTCTCACAAAGTGATATTTCCGATCCTGTAAATATTGGTAATCCCGAAGAAGTTTCGATTATTGATTTTGCCAGGAAAATAATTGAAATCACAGGCAGTAAAAGTGAAATTGTATACAAACCTTTACCGGAAGATGATCCGAAGATTCGGCAGCCTGATATATCAAAAGCGAAGGCAGAACTTGGATGGGAACCAAAAGTGAAGCTGGATGACGGCTTAAGAGAAACTTTGAAGTATTTTAAAGTGCAGGTGCAAAATACCGGAAAAGATGAAAAAACTGATTGATCTTTACCCGTATCGTTTGGTTAATGGCGGCCCGGAGTTTCTTATTTTGAAACGGGCAAAAGGAAAAGTTTATCAGGGGCAGTGGAGAATGATAGGCGGAAAAGTTAAAGAAGGAGAAAAATACTGGCAGGCAGCCTTAAGAGAATTAAGCGAAGAAACCGGCTACACTCCAGTCAAATTCTGGACTATTCCATCTGTTAACCAATTTTATGAAGCATCAACAGATACTATTCACACAATCCCGGCGTTTGCCGCACAGATATCTGTTGATCAAAAAATAACGCTGGACGGCGAGCATACTGAGGCAAAATGGATTTATTCAGAAAAAGTTGAAAATCATATTTTATGGCCGGAACAACGAAGACTGATTCGACTAACAAACGAAATATTAACCTCCGATCAAATATCAGAAGATTGGCTGATTCCTCTAAACTAATACTTATACCGGTAATTCTGGCTCTGTTTATCGCAATAGATCTTCAGAATGCAGATGCACAAACTTCAAGGTATGAAATACTAACTTCGCCTGATCTGTGGTATAACGATGTGGATGGTATTCGCGTTGGGGTTAATTTTAAGGGTCAGGTGCCCGGAACATTTGAAGACGGCCCTCATCGGCTGAATGCAGGGTTTTGGCTGGGAACCTGGTTTCCTGATACACCGGTTTCCTATTACTTGTTATATACGGAACCGATTTCGGCATGGTCAGAGTACGGCAGCGAAGCCAGTATTGAATTTGTATCATCAATAAGAACCGGATATCATAAACATGGTATCGGTTTTAATAAACGCTGGCAGCAGGGATTTGATGAAAGGAGATACAGGGAAATACATTCCAGAACTACTTTCGAAAAACGATTTGATGATGAGTATGTAGCATTTACTCCGCTTTGGGGCGATGAGTCAAAAGTTTTAACAGATCTTCATTTTGAGCTGCAAAATGATAATCGTTTCGGCTGGTATAATATAAACCTTGAAGGGAATCTGCAGTATTTGGACGATTCGTTTGGTACGTTACAAGCCGAGATTATACAAAGAGCACCAATCAATGAATCTTGGGGTTTTCGTTTCCGGTACTTTACCGGAGTTGCTACATCCGATACACAGCCCGAGTATCTGTACTCCAGAAGTACAGCTCCTGCAATACAGTGGATGAGAAATGGTGTAACCCGGGCTAAAGGAACCATTCCTCAGCCGTGGATGCAGTCTGGTAACTTTAATGTTGCAGGTGGTGCCAGCCTGAGAGGTTATTCAGGTTTTGACGTACGATCGTTTAAAGATGATGAAACCGGTCCTTTGCTTTACCAGAGCATCGCTGCTGTTAATATCGAGTTTGATTATCCTAATCCGATTGGGAATATGTTTGGGAAAATTCCATATGCATCAGAATTTCTGGCCTTCAGATCTTACCTATTCTCTGATACAGGTTTTGGCCTTGGCATAACCGATTTTGAACCGGAGAACACCTATTCTAATGCCGGTGCCGGATTCGCCCTTACACTGAATATTCCTGATTATCATGGCAAATCAAGAGGGTTTGTATTAAGATATGAAATACCATTCTGGTTATCCGAACCCGGTTCAGAAGATGCCTTTAAATTCCGTAGTTTATTTGGTTTTGGTGCTGTAGTTACTTTTTAAGAGTCAGCCTGTATGTATCGTCTAATTGTTCTCATATTATTAATGGTATTGTTTGCGAATTGTACTACAACAAAATGGACCATTGTTGATGAGTATGCTGTAGATGAAAACCAGGAGCCCCGGATATTATCTGAAAAATTAATTTTAGCACCCGATCAATATCCCACAGTTGAATCACCTACGCTGCGCCTGGTGCCATTAATAATTGTAGAAGAAGAATATGACCAGCGTATAAAAGTTGAGCGTACTGTTCAGGAGTACAGGCCAAAGTGGGGCTTTGCATCATTAACAGTTGCAGGGGCCGCATTTTCATTAACTGCCGCCAACACATCTTTGTTATCTGATGTTAATTCAACACAAAGGTTAGTTCTTAATGCAACATCAATTGCGTTACTCACTCTTGCAGTAACAAATCTGAAAGAATCAGGAGATCCGATATATACAGGAGAGTCACAATATTTGAGACGCACAGGATTTGCAACAAAAATCGATACCACAGCAGCACTGTTGCCGGATGATGACAAGTTTGCAACAGTTGAGATACTATTTGACGGGGAACAAATTTTTAAAGACGATGAACTAACTTTTACCGACAATGCTATTGATATAAACATGGGAGCTTTTGCCGATCAACTAAATGGTGAATTTGATCCCGAATCAGAAATTGTGGTTCGAACATTATTGGACGGTGCGGAAGACCTGGTTACTATTCCGGCCGGATCATTTCTTGAACCTTACTTTCAGATAAGCGATGATGTGGTTTTGGTGAGAAGTCAGCCTGTCATTAATGTCGAAAATGTACTTGTAGAACTCGGTGAAGGAAGTTCGCTTCTTTTTATTGAAGATTACTCCGAGAGATGGGTAAAAGTATTGTATGGTAATCAGGAAGCCTATGTTGAAAAGGACAGCGGATTTAGAGAATGGAGATCAGAAGCAGGGGCAGGTCCTCCTGTACTGGTAGAATTTGCAGACATCCCGTTTGGCGAGATCGATGTTGAAAGTGCTCTGCCTGTTTTAAAAACGAATAATCCATCTGATCGTGCCATTATCGTTTCAAATATTCATCAAAATCAGGCCGGGAGCAGGCAATATGCAAGCCGGGATGTAAAGTTGTTTAGGCACTACATGAGAACCTCTTTCAGAATGCAAGATGATCAGATAGTTAACACAGTTGATGAAATACAATCAGATAATTGGATTGAACTTATTGAACAGTGCCAAACAGATGGAGGGGCTCTTAAAGTTTTTATAAATGGTTTTGCAAAAATTGCTAATGGGAGTGATAATGATCAATCCGATATAAAATTATTTCATCAGAGAGAAGATGGAACAGAGCACAATATATCGCTTAATCAAATCATGAGCACTTTAACTGAGTGCGGACAGGAGAAAACATTTGTATTTGTAGATCTTGAATACCTTAAGACAGATGAATCAGGGATGGTAAGGATCAGAAATATTCAGAATGGTGCTCAGCAAGCAGTGGCTAATACTTTAATCGATGAATTACCGAATAGTGCAGTCGTATTTGGTAACTTGCCGGGCCAGGCTTCATCACTTTACAGCGGGCTGGCAGAAGATGATAAAAGACATCATATTTTTCCTTATTTCATTGCACAGGCATTGCAGCAAAGAAAAACCAATATGAATGATTTGCTAAGGCATTTAGAGAGTAATGTAGATTATACATCGAGAAGAATACACGACCGCCCGCAGGAAATAAATGCATTTGGCAATTTCTCTATAAACATCACGGATTAATGACCGGCTGGTTATATATCCTGAGCAGTGCGGTTTGTTCAGTGATCATAGCTCATCTGCTAAAAACTGCTGAGTTCAAAAAGCTGAACACGGTACGTGTATTAACCGTGAATTACATTACTGCAGCAGCCATTGCTTTTCTGACACCGACCTATGATGCAGATTTTGATTTTAAATTTGCGGATGCCTCCGGAGCTTTAATTCTTGCAGTAATTGTTGGGCTCATATTTATTATCAATTTTTTCATATTCAGTAAATCGGTTGATAAAAATGGTATTGGGATTAGTGTTGCTGCTATGCGTGTATCATTAATCATTCCTGTATTTCTTTCAATCTTTTGGTATCTCGAAAAAGTTTCTGCAGTTCAATGGGTTGGTGTTTTTACAGTGTTTATTGCGCTATATTTGCTGTTGCCCAATAAACGCAAAATGCTGAAAGAGCCCCTTAGCGCTGCCTGGCTGTTGGTTTTATTATTTATTGGAACAGGACTGGGTGATGCATCTCTTAAAGTGTTTGAAGAAGACTTTATGTCTGTGATCACCAAAGAGCAGTTTATGGGTACGGTTTTTATAAGTTCATTTGTAGTTGGATCTTCAATAATTTTATTTCAAAAAAAGTGGCAGTTTTCAAAAGCTGAAATCATACTAGGAATTGCTGTAGGTATTCCTAATCTCTATTCAGCAATATTTTTGATAAATGCTCTTGAACTTTTAAGTGGTGCTATTGTTTACAGTATGGTGAATATACTTGCAGTACTGGGCGCCACTCTGGTGGGAATTCTCAGATGGGGAGACATACTTACAAAGGTTCAGTGGGCAGGTGTTTTAGTTACATTAATCTCAATTTTACTTTTATTATGAGCAAGGTATCAATTCTGGAAATTATCAGAAATAACGCCGAAATGATCGGCAAAAAAATTGTACTACCCGAAGCCGGTATAGATAAACGCGTGATAAGAGCCGCAATACAAATGGTTATGGGCGGTTTTGGAACTCCGGTTCTTTTGAGTGTGGATGATGATCTTGAAAAATTAGTCAAAGATTCAAAACTTGCTATTCCAGATTCCATAGAGGTTATAAAAATTCAGAGTTCTAAAATCGACCCTCTGCTAATCGAATTTCTGAAGGAAAAATTAAGCCACAAAAATCCTTCGGATGCACAAATTCGAGAATTAGCATCTGACCGGCTCGTTATTGCTGGCTGGCTGGTTGCCACAGGTAGAGCTGATGGCGCAGTTGCCGGTTCCGTTGCTTCAACAGCTTCTGTGATTCGTGCAGCTCTTCGAACTATTGGTGTGGCTGAAGGCACTAAACTTGTATCAAGTATATTTTTAATGGAATTGCCTGATTATCGCGTTCTCACATACGGAGATTGCGCAGTTGTTCCCTATCCTGACGCACAGCAACTTGCTGATATTGCAATGACGTCTGCTCAAAGCCACAAACTGCTGACCGGCCAGGAGGCTTATGTTGCAATGCTCTCATTTTCAACAAAAGGAAGTGCAAATCATGAACGTGTTGAGTTGGTAAGAGAAGCTGTTTCTATCGTGAATGATACCGACAGCAGGCTAATTATAGACGGTGAGCTGCAATTTGATACTGCATTTGTTTCTAAAATAGCTGAACGAAAGGCTCCGGAATCGGAAGTAGCAGGCAAAGCAAATGTGATGATTTTTCCAAATCTGGATGCAGGCAACATCGGGTATAAAATAACTGAAAGAGTGGGGGGTGCTAAAGCCGTTGGCCCGATTTTACAGGGACTGGCAAAACCGTTTATGGATCTTTCACGCGGATGTTCTGTGGATGATATTGTTGATACGGCATGCGTGGCCGCTGTGCTGTCTGCTAAATAGCGTGTGTATTTCATATTACTTTAACTTGAGTTTGATATAACAACGAAGTGCTCACAAAGTCCCCCTTTGAAGGGGGCAAGGCAGCCGGAGTAAATCGACGGCTGCCAGGGGGATGACCTCCGATCATTGATTTGCTCAGATCTTCAATAATTGAAACTAAACTTGTTACTTATCATCTCCCATTTTCCTCCGTCAGCTGATACAAGTGACATTCCTTAATAAATTTATTATTACGAACTCACAACACCTTATCAGTTCAATCACCAATATCAATTGGCAATTGGAAAGGAAAAGTTCGTTCTTTTTGATGTCCTTAATCAGCCTTTATAGAGGTGTAAAAATTGCTTATATTTATTCATTCCAAATAAACATAGTTCTTAAAAACGCTCTATATACTGAACTAAAGCACTATTTTAGCTGTTAGCTGAATCAGGAACATCGTTAATTAAAAACACAACTTTTAAATCATCTGAATCCATATGAGTGATACGAAGGAATTAGAAACAATGATCGGTGAAGAGTATAAGTATGGCTTTTCCACCGATATTGAATATGAAGATTTTCCCAAAGGACTGAATGAAGACATTATCCGAAAAATTTCGGAGATCAAAGAGGAACCGGAGTGGATGACCGAATTCCGACTGAAAGCTTTTAGAAATTGGCAAGAGATGGAAGAACCCGATTGGTTCAATGCCACTTATGAAAGTCCGAAGTTTGATGAGATTCAGTATTATTCATCTCCCAAAAATAAGCCGAAAGTGGAGAGTCTTGATGATATAGATCCAAAAATTAAGGAAACGTACGACAAACTGGGGATTCCGCTCGAAGAGCAAAAAATGCTTGCCGGTGTTGCTGTTGATGCAGTTTTTGACAGTGTTTCTATCTTCACCACTTTTAAAGAAAAGCTCGCAGAAGCAGGAGTGATATTCTGCTCAATTTCTGAAGCAATTCAGAAATATCCTGAGCTGGTCAAAAAGTATATGGGATCCGTAGTTCCGGCGCGCGACAATTTTTATGCAGCACTAAATTCTGCCGTTTTCTCTGATGGTTCTTTCTGCTATGTGCCGAAAGACACGATCTGTCCTATGGAACTATCTACCTATTTCCGGATTAACAATATGGATTCAGGGCAGTTTGAAAGAACATTGATTAT
>SLAU01000046.1 GCA_007126675.1 Balneolaceae bacterium | reverse complement strand
TCCGCATGTTTGGGAGTGTCTTTGCTGTAGGTGGCTTTACGAAAGCATATACCGGAGCCATCCAGCTCAACTGGGGCTATTCGCTAAATAAAGTGGAATTAATGGACTCCAATTCTATCTTAACCATTATGGCAGATGACAGCAGCACTTTTGGAAAAGATTACCGGGTACACTATAGCCTTTTGGCATTTAATGGTACCATCAATAAAACGGCTGCAAAAACTACCGGTTTAAAAGATGAGGATGTAGTAGAATTCAGAGATGCAATCTGGAAAAGTATTCCCGCATCGCCTACCCGATCTAAACTGAATCAATACCCAAAACTGTATGTAGAAATTAAGTATAAAGAGAACGGCACTAACGGCCAGTTTGGGGATCTTCGGAACTATGTAGAAACTCAACCCAAAGAAGAAATATCAGATAAGCAGGTTCGTCACTTTAAAGATCTTGTATTTGATGCATCTGCACTGAAAAAACTGATTCAGGAAAACCAGGATATTATTGAAGATGTCATTATTCGGACATCCCCGGATGTAACCTTTTCAGTTTAGGAACTTATGGAAATCTTAAGTTTCACAATTACGGGGAAACTTGCCCATTTTCGAAAATTTTACGCCAATAATACGGCATTAAGTTTTTCAATCCCTCCGCGTACAACTCTCATGGGATTGGTTGCAGGAGTGATGGGCTGGCCTAAAGATTCCTATTACGAAAAATTGTCATCAGAACATTTTCGGTTTGGTGTCAGGGTCCTGACTCCAATTAAGAAAAGTTTTCAGCGGTTAAATTACTTGAGCATTAAAAAGACTGGTAATATTTCCAAATCGCTTGATTCCGACTTTAGGGGCCGGGGAGGCAGAATACAAACCCCATTTGAAATCGTTAGCGGATTAAACCTTACAAAAGATGACGTTGCCTACCAGGTTTTTTTGTGTCCTGAAAACATTGAAGATCCTGTCTATACTGAAATAAAGGAAAGTTTTATACATCAAAAACCAATATTTAATCTTTCTTTAGGCCCGGCAAACTTTCAGGCTTCACTGCAAAATGTCGAGGTCGTAACTGATTCTCAAATCGAGCAAATTCAAACAGACGATTTTACGGAAATACACACTGCCATACCTTCTGCTCTTATTCAAGAACTGCAATTCAAAAAAGAAGATGCCGACCATTATAATTTTGTAGAGGAAGACATGATGCCGGGCGAGTTTATCGAGGATAACAATCGCGAAGTAAAAACAATGAACCGGCTTCTTTTTTCTACTACTAATCATCCATTGCGGGTGAAACTCAATGCGCCCTACTTCCATTTGAAAACTCAAAATGAATCGTTGAATATCCAATTTATGGATCAATGACCTACTTCTCTCACAGTAAAAAACGAGATGATGGCAAGGTTGAAGGAAGCAAACTTCTGGCGGATCATATTGCCGGTGTTTCAAAGAATGCTCAAGATCAGTTTTATAAAAATCTCCTATTTTCCATTTCATCAAAAGAACTCAGAGAGCTGCTCCAACAGATTGTTGAATTTCATGATTTGGGCAAATACACAAGCTATTTTCAAAACTACCTGCTTCAAACGGGTAACATAGATTCTAAACTAAAACAGCATGCAAAGTTCGGAGGTTATGCTGCCTATCATCGACTAAACAATGATAACGGCAAAATATCCCTAATCGCCCTTTTGTTGATCTTTCGACATCACAATAATCTGATTGCTCCGGATGATCTCGCCGGTCTAATTGAATCAGATGCAGAACGGGTTTTTGTTGAACAGCGTAAAGATGTTGAGAAAACAATATCAGATATTGAACAAGAGCTGGAGTTATCCAATCTTTCTGAAATTCTTCATTTTCCTGAAGCACGGCAGATCCGAAAAGCATGCAAAATTTGGGTAAAAAAAGATCAGAATATAGAAGACTATTTTCTTATCAACTATCTCTTCTCCTTGCTGATTGAAGCAGATAAACTGGACGCATCCGAAACTCCTTTATACTCATTGACCCCAACAGCAAGTGATTGGGTGGACATACGTTTTTCAAAACCTGCTAAAGACCTGACAGGTTTTGGAAACCTGTCAGGTCTCTCAAACAACGAGTTACGAAATCTATGCCGTGCTGAAGTCGTCAGCCATATTGAAGCAGATGACATACTGGATCAAAAAATATTCACTCTCACGGCACCAACCGGCATCGGGAAAACGATGACAGCTCTGGATTTTTCACTGAAGTTAAAATCTAAAATCAGAGAGAAAGAGAAGAGAGAAGCTCAAATCATCTATGCCCTACCATTTATCAACATTATTGAGCAGGCTTTAGATGAATACGAACAAACACTTCCAAATTATAATCTCCGAATATTAGGTCACTACCAGTTTGCTGATGTCTTCGGTATTCAATCAGATTCGGATGAAGAGAATTATCATCAAAAACTGATGAAATTGGACACCTGGCAGGGCGATGTGGTCATTACTTCATTTGTTCAGTTTTTTGAAACGCTGATCAGCAATCGAAATAAACTACTCAAGAAATTCAACCATTTTGCAGGTAGTATCATCATCCTGGATGAAGTGCAGACCCTGAGACTGGATCAGATGCCTTTACTCGGAGCAGTTCTTTTCTATCTTGCCAAATTTTTAAACGCACGGATCATCTTGATGACCGCCACCAAACCAAAAATATTCGAGCTGGCAGAGCATGAAATTTTAAATTCCGAAGATGAACAGGTTCAGCCTCTTGAACTCTTAACCAACCATGATAAGATATTCTCTTTATTTGAGCGAACCTCTATACGACCTTTACTTCATTTACTACAAGGTGAGAAGGATGAAAAGTCGGTAGAGTTTGTGCGAAACTTATTTTCAGAAAATTGGATCTCTGATCAATCGTGTCTCATCGTATGCAATACTGTTAATCGCTCAATTGAAGTTCGTAATGAGATCGAGAAATATCTGAGCGATCAACATTTTGAAAACCCGGTTTTTTATTTATCGACCAATATTATCCCGGCTGATCGATTGGAAAGAATTCAACAGATCAAAAATTCCATCAAGAATGATGAAGCACCTATTCTTGTCGCTACTCAAGTCGTTGAAGCGGGTGTAGACCTTGATTTTAATATGGGATTCAGAGATTTGGGGCCGATAGATTCCATCATCCAGGTAGCGGGCAGAATTAACAGAAGCAACAAAAGGAAACAGGCAAACGAACCTCTTTACATTGTTAATTTTGGAGAGTGCCAGAAAATTTACGGCCAATTAACGTATCAGCAAGCATCAAAAGCTTTGGAAGGAAAGGAGAATATTCCTGAATCAGATTACCTGCAATTAATTAATCGATACTTTGATTATATCTCAGAACGATCTTCTTTTCGTACCTCAAGAGAATACTTTAAATCTATTAAAAGATTGAACTATGACTCTAAAGATCCTAAAAAGGATTTTGCCATTTCAAGTTTCAGAATCATAGAGGAATCAGACAGATACCGTCCCGTGTATATTGAGATAGATGATTATTCTGTAGTATTGAGAGAAAAATTCCTGCAAAAAATTATGGGGGATTTATCAAAAGAGCAGTTCGACAAAAAGTTTAAAATGAATTTTCAGCAAAGGATTATATCTGTACCCAAGTATCTAATTGATGATCTGGAGCCCATAAATGAGTATGAAGAAAATATACTTGTTGTACCAAAAAATCTTTTGGAGATCTATTATAACAAAGAAACCGGCTTTATTCGCACTCAACATTCCGATTCTCTGATGATGTTTTGATCACAATATTTTGAGCCATGACAAATCCGCAATGTCTTTTTCAGACATTGCGGATCTCAGATACATTTATCAATTTATAAAAGCATGAAGCATTAAAATTAATTTGACAAAAAACCATGAACACCAAACAAGAGATCATTAACAAAATCAATCGAATCGATGATCCGGAGTTACTTCTTGAAATCGACCGCTGGATCAGTTCGATTTTGAACTCTTCGGCACCTGAAGAATTTTCAAAAGATGAAATCGATGCCGTACAAGAAGGATATAAAGAGTACAAAGCGGGCAATGTACTATCTCAGGAGAAAGCCAATAAACTTTTTAATCAATGGTTAAAAGAGAAATAAAGTGGACATCAAGGGCTTTATCCGACCGTACAGATATTCTCGAGTATTGGTATGACAGAACCGGTTCTGTTGACTATTCCGTAAAACTCCAGGAACTGTTTACTGCGACAACCCGGCTTTTTTCCAAAATGCCTGATGCCGGAAAGGAATTCGATCAAGCAAGAAATATTCGATTTGTAATAATAAAGTACTACAGAATCTACTACACATATACCGATCAAGACTTTGTTGTACTCAGTATCTGGGATACCCGAAGAAACCAAAAATCATTCAACATCTGACCCAACCCGATGCCCATACCCCAAACCATCATCCGCTTCCCCGAAATTGAACTCCGCACCCGCGATGCACACAAGCTGCGCGGCTATTTCGGTAACCTGTTCCGGGAAAAGTCGGAACTGCTACATAACCACATGGGCAATGGAGAGTTCAGGTATCGATACCCGCAGGTGCAGTACAAAATTGTTGACGGTACTCCCATACTTGTAGGTATTGCCGAGGGAGCCGGCCTGTTAACCGAACTGTTCCTGAAAATCAGGGAGCTGAATATTGACGGTGAGTTATATCCCATACACCAGAAAAATATTGAGGCCCGACAAGTGGAACCGGGTGCATCGGTGGCACCACATGCTTACCGGTTCGAAACACTCTGGATGGGGCTTAATCAAGCTAACCATGCCCGGTATGGCGAGGCCAACCCACTGGAACGCGAAAAACTCCTGGAAAAAATTCTGATCGGCAACTGTCTCTCTTTTCTGAAAGAGATGAATGTATTTGTGGAAACCCGGCTGCAAGCCAGGGCCAGTTTAAAAGAGAAACAAACCATGTTTAAAAACAATAAAATGATCGCTTTCGAAGGTATGTTCGAAGTCAACGCGTTGCTGCCCGATTGGATTGGGCTGGGCAAGCAGGTGTCGCGGGGATTTGGAACGATCATGAGTGTTTCATGAAACCCATTTGTTTTGAAGTCTAAACATTTCATTAACATAATGTTCTAAGTTCAAAACAATTTGATAAAAATTCTATGCAGTTATACATCACCACATACGGGTCGTTTCTTCACATTAAAGACGGGATGTTCCAGGTAAAGTTTACCGATGAAGATGGGGAGACCGTAAAGAAAAAAATACCCCCAAAAAAGATTTCAACAATTGTACTGGATAAGGGAACTTCGCTTACTTATGAAGCTGTAAAAACCGCTCTGTCGCACAACATCGACATTGTTTTTGCCGAGGGTGACGGCGCCCCAATTGGCAGGGTATGGCACAGTAAGCTGGGCAGCACCACGAAAATCAGGAAACGACAGCTTGAAGCGAGCCTGACATCCGAAGCTGTTTTTTGGGTAAAGCTGTGGGTGGCCGATAAGGTTAACAATCAGATCAATTTTATTAAAGATCTAAAAAAGCACAGAAAATCAAATGAGTCTGAGATTAATGATGTACTTTTGAAAATGGAGAACGTGGTACGGAAAGTTGAAGCACTGCAAGCTGATTCTATCAGCGACATTGCCGATACTATACGCGGTTATGAAGGAACGGCCGGGCGTTACTATTTCGGACTTCTTTCATCTCTTCTGACCAAAGATTACCAATTCAAAGGCCGAAGTTACAGGCCGGCTGAGGATCCTTTTAATGCTTTTCTGAACTACGGATACGGCATTCTCTACAGCCGGATCGAAAAATGCATTATGATCGCCGGTCTTGATCCGTATGTGGGCTTTCTACATCGCGATGATTACAATCAGACCAGCTTTGTATTCGATTTTATTGAGCCATACCGCCCTTTTGTAGACCTGACGGTTTACCGGTTATTTACCGGTAAGAAAGTAAACCGGGATCACTATCACGAGATTACAAACGGAATTGGGCTGACCAAGGAGGGTAAAAAGTTAATTGTGGAGAATTTTATTCAGCGGTTTGATACTGACAAAATACGATACCGCGGACGAAATCAAACCCGTATGAACGCCATCCAGCAGGATGCGCACACGTTGGCGAACAAATTGATTGAGATTTAACCCGTTAAGGAAAAGCTCAGATCCGCAATGTCTTTCAGAGACATTGCGGATCTTATTTCTAACTAAAAATCAAAACCATGATCTGCTGGGTAATGTACGACATCAAAAACGACCGGGTACGAACCAAAATCGCCAAAACATGTGAACAGGCGGGATTGTACCGTGTACAATACTCGGTATTTCTCGGAACCATTGAGGCAAATGAAAAAGACACACTACAGGTACAGATTGAAGATTTGATGAACGAAGAAGAAGATTCGGTCTACATCTTTCCAATGAGCAAAGACGAACTGAAGGCTACTGTTCTGCTTGGACAGGCGTTTGATAAAAAGCGAATCACCGATGAGGTAAAATCTCTCTTCATTTAATTGGCTGAAAACCAGAATCGAATAAATTAATTCTGATATGAACCAAACCAGCATTACGCCCTCTGAAATTATTCAGTATCTATTTTGCCCGAGGTTCATCTATTTTGAAAAAGTTCTTTGCATACCGCAGCATGAGGAAAAGTCGTACAAGGCGATGAAAGGCCGCCACTTGCACGAAAATAAGACCAGAATGAACAAAGAGTACCTCCGAAAAAAACTGGGAGTCGTTCAAAAATATCAGGAGCAGTATCTGACCAACAATTTGCTTCGCGGAAAAGTGGATGAAGTATTGTTACTGGAAGACGGAACTGCAGCCCCTCTCGATTATAAATTTGCAAAGTACAAAGACAAGGTTTTCAACACCTACAAAACCCAGCTCGCCTGTTACGCCTGGCTGATAGAAGAAAATTTCAACTTGCCGGTAAATCGCGGTTACCTGGTGTATACCCGAAGTAAAAGTAAAATGGTTGAAGTGGAACTGGATGATGCTTTCAAACAGGATGTGAAGGTGAAAGCGGATGAAATTGTAAAAATCATCGACAGAAACCATTTTCCTAAAGCTACCAGGTATAAAAAACGATGCATGGATTGTACCTACAGAAATATTTGTATACAGTAGAAGTAATTTAAGTGAGTATTCTTTTGCATTTAGGAAAAGCCTGAATACTCTATTGACTTACGTTATCAACTAAGTCTGTTGGGAGTTTAATAAATCCATTATTGGCACGTTTCTGCTTTAATTTGTAGGTTTCGCAATATGCAACAAAAATAACTGCGTTTCCAGACATAGAATTATATTAATCCAGCTCTTTGACATTATGTAAAACATTGCTTGCCAGTTATTTATAATTAAAATAATGTTCGGAAAGCGTGCTATTTTTAGCATATTTCGATTAAATGAAGCTGTATAAATTTACATACCCTGAATTATTCAGACACCTCAAAGTGAGTGATTTCAATTATTTATGTATAAAAAGCTCCTCACATCATTAATCCATCAGAATAAGGATTGAAACGTTGTCATACCCATTCTCGTTGCATGATCTTCACACCCTCACATCATTAATCCATCAGAATAAGGATTGAAACATGAAAATCGTACTATCCATGAAACAACTAATTAAACCTCACATCATTAATCCATCAGAATAAGGATTGAAACTTCTCATGAGCGTCTACCTTGGCCTGAGCGCCTGTAGGCCTCACATCATTAATCCATCAGAATAAGGATTGAAACTGA
>SLAU01000161.1 GCA_007126675.1 Balneolaceae bacterium | reverse complement strand
GCCAGAGGCTGCCCCTCCCGGTCTTTCTTATCATTATATGCGCAAATGTCTTGTCGAGCAAAGTGCAGGTGACCGGCCTGACATTTTAACGTTGACATGGCATTTGTCGAACTGAGGTTTAATATCACTACAAAGAACACCCCCTCCCCACGCAAAAAACACGCGTAGTACTCTCCGTCAGCTGAGGGAGAGATTTTAAAGCCAAATAGCTATTAATGAATCATATTCAATATCCGGTTAAAGCGAGGCATTACCCGCTCACCGTCCCATGAAAAATAGATCAGGCTTGCTTTTCCGATAACATGATCATCAGGCACAAATCCCCAGTACCGGCTGTCTTCACTGTCGTCACGGTTATCGCCCATAGCAAAGTAATAGTCCTGCTGAATGGTATAACGATTCGTTTCTTCTCCGTTTATCACAAACTGATCGCCGCTTTTCTGAACACTGTTTCGCTCATACCGCTCCAGAATATCCTGGTACAGATGCCAATTATCGTCCGATAATTCAATTTCCTGCCCTTCATAAGGCACGGTGAATTCGCTCATATTATCGTGGTTATTAAATCCACGTGAGAAATTGAATCTGCCCCTGGCAAAACTGTTAAATTCTTCAGGCAGCACAAATGGTTCAACAGAAACAATTTCACCCCAGGTTTCAATTTCAACAGCCATATCCGGTGTCATATTTATGATATGAGTGTTGTTTGAACTCTCTAAAATTCGTGCACCTAAATCTCTGACCTTTGAAGGACTCAGACGTATTCTTTCCCGAACCTGCACTCTATAATTCTGCATCAGGGTTTCATACTTTTCTGATGGCTCATCATTCACATAGAGTACTTTATCTCTGATTTCGAGACGATCGCCCGGCATGCCTACAGCTCGTTTTATGTAATTGGTTTTTACAGAAATGGGTCCGGTGTCAATCGGGTAGTTAAATACAAAAATGTCATCTCTCTGAATTTCAGAGTATCCGGGAATTCTGCCCCATGGCAGGGTAACGCCGGGTAAATAAATTTCTGTAAACGGAACGGTGATCGTCATCGGTGTACGCGGCCCGTAAGCCATTTTCGAAACGATCAGAAAATCACCGGTAAGCAGTGTTTGCTCCATTGATGGCGTTGGTATTCTGTACGCACCAAAGAAAAAAGTTCGCAAAATGATAGCAACCACTGCAGCCCATATAAGTGCTTCCCACCACTCTCTGGCCCAATGCTTGGCTTCTTTTTCCTCGGCTTTAGATTTTTCAGAATCGCTATCCCAAAAACGTAGTTTTGACCAAAAGTTGGTTTTTTCTTTGCTCAAAGTGTTCGATTAAATAATTTTTTATCAGTTAAACGTAGGACGGTTGATCGCTTCCCGCGAAAATTCTCCATCCTTGTATTCAATTTTATACCACTGATCACGCTCAGGCGAATAAAAATAATCGGTATACGGAGCGAGGTCACCTCCCACTCCCATCAGTTTTCTGTTTAATGTTCTTTTCACCTGCGGCATGTAATCTATGTACCGGCTGGCCCCCACATAAACAAGACCGTTTTCAAAAGGCCCGTCAAGATCCAGGATCATCATCGGTATTTCACCATCAATAATAAACCAATATTCGAATTGTACGGCTTTCCCGGGCCGATAGTTTCTTTGGTTGATAAGATCTCCGATTCCCTGGGTTGGATCACCAAAAACTGCCTGTAACCTTGACCGCAGCTCAATAGTTGGAATTCTGTCAATTGTAGTAGGATTGTATAATCCCTGTCCCGTCCAGTTTATATCTGAAAATCTTTGCTCGAAGGTTGCACGCTCAGAGCGATCAACCTTCTGAATATCCGGTTCATCAAACTGTGCATAAGCAACAGAGCTGATTAGCACAAATAAGAGTGTTAAAAGTGTAATTCTTCCCATCATAATTTTTTATTGGTCTTCGTCCATAGATAAAACGGCGAGAAATGCCTCCTGGGGTATTTCCACAGAACCAACCTGCTTCATCCGTTTTTTACCTTCTTTTTGTTTTTCGATCAATTTTCGTTTCCGGGTGATGTCACCACCGTAACATTTTGCGGTAACATCTTTTCGAAGTGCCCGGATTGTATCGCGGGCAATTACCCGTGATCCGATTGCCGCCTGTACAGCTACTTCATACTGCTGCCGCGGAATTAGTTCCTTGAGCTTAGCACAAATTTTGCGCCCCTGTTCATAGGCTTTATCCCTGTGGGTGATACTCGACAGTGCATCCACCGGATCACCATTCAGCAGGATATCCAAACGTACCAAATCCCCTTTTCGGTATTCAAGCATTTCATAATCTAACGATGCATACCCGCGGGTTCCGCTTTTCAGCCTGTCGTAAAAATCAAAAACCACTTCGGCCATCGGCAGTTCATAGGTAATCTCAACCCGATTACCCTGCATAAAAACCTGGTTTACATATACGCCGCGTTTATCCTGGCATAATTTCATGATTGGACCGATGTAATCAGCCGGCGTAATAATACTCGCCTTGATGTAGGGTTCCCAAACTGCTTCCACTTTACCGGCATCAGGCATTTCACTCGGGTTGTCAACAATTCGTTTACCGCGCTCGCCTTTAAAGTTCACATCCACTTCGTATTGTACGTTAGGTACTGTAGTGATAATATCGATATTAAACTCACGATCCAGCCTTTCCTGAACAATTTCCATGTGCAGCATTCCCAAAAAACCGGCACGAAAACCAAATCCGAGAGCCTTCGATGTTTCCGGTTGGTACGAAAGCGAGGCATCATTTAATTGAAGCTTTTCAAGGGCGGAACGAAGGTCTTCAAAATCCTCTGAGTTGGTCGGAAAAAGGCCGCTGAAAACCATCGGTTTCGATTCCTGATAACCAGGAATGGGGGTATCTGCCCTGTTTTTTTGATGGGTAATTGTATCACCCACACGAGCATCCTGTAATGATTTCACACTCCCTATCACATATCCTACATCGCCCGCTTTCAGTTCATTGCATGGCTCCTTTTTCAATTTCAGATGCCCAATCTCTTCAGCATCGTACTCTTTATCGGTTGCCATAAAAAGTATCGGGTCGCCTTTTTTCAAAGTTCCCTGCATCACGCGAACATACGCAATGGAACCGCGATAGGTATTAAAGATAGAATCAAAAATGAGTGCTTTAAGCGGCTTATCAAATTCCATTTTGGGGGCCGGTACGCGCTCAACAATAGCTTCCAGCAATTCTTTTACTCCCTCACCTGTTTTTCCTGAAACTGCAAGGATATCTTCCCGCTCACAGCCTATCAGATCAATAATCTGCTGAGCAGCTTCTTCAGGTTCGGCACCGGGCAAATCAATTTTATTTAATACCGGAATAATTTCCAGATCCTGCTCTATTGCCTGGTATAAATTTGAAATGGTTTGTGCTTCCACACCCTGCGCGGCATCCACAACCAGGATGGCACCTTCACACGCTTTTAAAGCACGCGATACTTCATAGGCAAAATCAACGTGACCGGGAGTATCGATCAGATTGAAAATAAATTTCTCCTTATTAGGCCGGATATATTCCATCCGAACAGCGTGGCTTTTAATCGTAATACCGCGCTCGCGCTCAAGATCCATATCATCAAGAACCTGTGCCTGCATCTCCCTCTCGCTGATGGTGCCTGTACGTTCAAGCAGGCGGTCAGCAAGCGTAGATTTGCCATGATCAATATGCGCAATGATACAAAAGTTTCGAATGTTGGCCATTTTATAAGACAGGCTGAAATTTAGAAAGCATCAAATATACAAACTTTAACGGTTTATTACTCTCTTTCGTGCGGGTATCAATTCGGTTAATCGTTATTGGTTATTCGTTAATTGGCTGAATTGTGTTTTAGAACATTACTGACCTAGTCACAATTGATTATTAATCAATTACTCCTCCGTTGGGCTGAGTAGTTCTACATGAAACCGGAATTTCTTCCCCTCCAATGCCATGGTGTTATAAATTTCACGAATTAAATTAAATACTACTTCCGTATCTCCTTTTATGCTTGTTGACAGATAGTTTACATCTACTTCAACTTCATGCTGCGCAACAAATTCGAGAAGATCTTGTACTTGTTCTTTTGGGTGATCGGTATAGAGAGGAATAAACGTTAATTGAGCGATAGTTTTCATTATTTAGATAACTGTTGTCTTGTTCTTGTTATTTTAGATACAGATGGATTAGTCAAATCCGTATTGTTTGGAACAATGTGATAAATAAAGCCTAAAAATAGGCTGAAGCATAACCAAATCACAAAAATAATAAGAGATCTGTTATGAAAATTGTTAAAAGTTTAATACTTACCTTAATTGGAATAATGCTGGTATTCACTGCCTGCGATAATATGAATACCAATCCAGATATAAACGGTGACAAAGGGTCAGGTGTATTACAGGTATTTCTGACCGATGCGCCTGCCGATTATGAATCTGTAATTATTGATATTCAGGAAATAAGAGTTCACAGAAGTTCTGATGTCGAGGCAGATGAGGAAAACAACGCAAGTGAAAGTGGATGGATTGTGATTTCCGATGAACCAAGAAAAGTTGATCTGCTTGAACTCACCAATGGTAAAACTGAATTCCTGGGAGAAGCAGAACTTGAAGCCGGAAGATACTCGCAAATGCGTCTCATTCTGGGTGATGAAAATGAGCTGATCATGAATGGAGAGACACATCATTTAAGAACTCCTAGTGCACAACAGTCGGGCTTAAAGCTTAATATCCATGCTGATATTGAGTCGAATTCCACATACACACTTTTGCTCGACTTTGATGCATCGCGCTCTATAGTGCAAGCCGGAAACTCCGGTAATTTTAATCTGAAGCCGGTAATCAAAACTGTGAATCTTGCCGAAACAGGAGCCATTGGCGGTTCTGTTGAACCTGCTGAAGCACTGCCATGGGTGTATGCAATTGCCGGCGAAGATACCGTTGCAGGAACCCGTGCAAATGAGCAAGGTGATTTTCTGATAATCGGAATTCTGGAAGGAACCTATAATGTAGCTGTGCAGCCTGATGAGGAGGAATACCTGCCTGTTGTTATCGAAGGAGTAGAAGTTACCGCACCTGACACCACTTTCCTCGAAACAGTTACACTTGAACCGGTTAACGGTGATGAGAACGGAAATGGAAATGATGAAAACGGCGAGTAAGCAAACCAATCTCATGTTAGGTTATAGTTGCCATAATTAAATCTTCATTACCATCAAAGGTTTTCTCGTCCTAAAATATGTTGACAGTTTTAGGGTGATTTTGTTTGAGCCGAAGGAGATTCTCTTCTTCGGCTTTTTTTTTGGAATTTTTTTCAACCGAAAAGTTGTTTCACAAACCGTTAGTATTTAAAAATCAAACTTCATACATTTTACGCGTGATAAAAATTTACTCACATACTACTCATCATCATTGCCATCATGGCAACCACGGGCATTCTGTACACTAATTTCCCCCTCGTTTTTACGCCCTTTATTTTCTCTTTACACATTTACTCAACTAATTTTACTGAACTTAATTTTCTATGAGAACTCTTGACTCAACTACCTCTTTACGTATTGCCGTTCAAAAAAGCGGCCGCCTGACCGATAAAACGATCAATCTGCTGAAAGGAATCGGTCTTAATTTTGATGATTATAAACGCAGCCTGCTTGTTAAATGTCTCAACTTTGATGTGGAACTACTGCTGATCCGCGATGACGATATTCCCGAATATGTGGAAGACGGCGTTTGCGATCTGGGTTTTGTAGGCGCCAACACTGTTGCCGAAGATGAAGCGGATGTATCCATTTTGCGCGGACTGGGATATGGTGTTTGCCGGTTATCAATTGCTTTACCAAAAAACGGATCTCACAAAATTGAAGACCTTGCAGGTAAAAAAATTGCAACCAGCTATCCGGTACTCACCAAAAAGTATTTTGAGTCGAAAGGAATTGATGTGAATATTATTACTCTGTCCGGTTCGGTTGAGATTGCCCCGCGCCTGGAAATTGCCGATGCCATTACCGACCTGGTTTCCACCGGCGGCACGCTGAAAGCGAACGGACTTATCGAAGTTGAAACGATATTTGATTCCGAAACCCAGCTTATTCAAACCAACAAACCTCTGTCAGAAGGAAAGCAAAAACTAACAGAAAAAATCCTACAGCGTATTGAAGGGTACAAAAAAGCCGCGGAAAGCCGCTACATTATGATGAATGCCCCTCAGGAAGCCGTGCCGAAAATCAAAGAAATCATTCCCTCGCTGAAAAGCCCCACCGTGATGCCCCTTGCCGATAACGGTATGGTTGCAATCCACACTGTAGTACCGTTAACTACCTTTTGGGATGTGATGGAAAACTTGAAAGAAGCCGGCGCCACCGGCATTGTAATGCTGCCAATAGAATCGATGATTGTATAATAGTAGTGAGTATCAAGTAGCAAGTATTGAGATAAGTGGCCTCGATACTCAATACTCGATACCTGATACTCAATACCCGATACTCAGATTATGAAAACATATACCTACAACAAACTAACCCCCGAAAAAGCGGAGGCTTTAATCCGACGGCCGAAAATGGATTTTGCATCGGTATTCAATGATGTGCAGCCCATATTGAATGCCGTGGAGAAGCGGGGTGATGAAGCGATCAGGAAATACACCAGGAAGTTTGACGGGGCTGATCCTTCACCGTTAACGGTGGATCCATCTGTCACAGATGTCCGGCTTGATGAAAAAACAAAAACGGCCATCGATACGGCTATGAAAAATATTTATCGGTTTCATCGTGAGCAGGTGTCGCCGGATCTTAAAGTTGAAACCACTAAAGGTGTGGTTTGCAGCAGGGTGGTCAGGCCGATAGAACGCGTGGGTCTTTATATTCCCGGGGGAACGGCACCGTTACCATCAACCGCTATGATGCTGGGTGTGCCGGCTATGATTGCCGGATGTAAAACAATTGTGATTGCCACACCGCCGGATAAGGATGGTAAAATCCCTGAATCCATTTTATATATCGCAAAAAAAATCGGAGCTAAAACCGTAGTAAAGGCAGGCGGTGCGCAAGCAATTGCCGGCATGGCATTCGGAACCGAATCGATCCCGAAAGTGGATAAAATATTCGGCCCGGGAAATCAATATGTAACGGCAGCAAAAATGATACTGCAAAACAGCGAGGCAATGGTTTCTATGGATATGCCGGCCGGGCCGTCCGAAGTTCTTGTGATTGCTGATGAATCTGCTGATCCGGCATTTGTAGCTGCAGACCTTCTGTCACAAGCCGAACATGGCGCCGACAGTCAGGTTGTATTAGTGGTAACAGAAAACGCAGATGTTGATGCTATTCATACTGAAACAGAATATCAGCTGAATGCACTGCCCCGAAGAGAGTTTGCCGAAAAAGCTCTTAAAAGGAGTTTTACCCTTATCGTGAATTCAATTGAAGATGCAATGGAATTTTCAAACCGGTATGCCCCCGAACATTTGATCATCAATACCATAAATGCTGAAAAAGTTGCGGAAGATGTGATAAATGCGGGATCGGTATTTATCGGCCAGTGGACGCCTGAAAGCATGGGCGACTACGCTTCCGGCACCAATCACACATTACCAACCTATGGATTTGCGCGAATGTACAGCGGAGTATCACTCCACAGTTTTCAGAAATTTATTACTATGCAGCAGATTTCAGAAGCCGGCCTGCGAAATTTAGGTCCTACAGTAGAAATCCTGGCCGAAGTGGAGGGGCTGCAGGCGCATAAGAATGCGGTTAGT
>SLAU01000031.1 GCA_007126675.1 Balneolaceae bacterium | reverse complement strand
CTCAACCATTTCGCCCGACTCCCTGAACACCTCCTGAACCACTCCGCCTTCAATTGCATCAAGCATTGTTGAACGAATGGGCTGAATGGTTCCCGATACATCTATAAACTCCTGGAATGAATCTTCTTTTATTTCCTGGATAAAAACCCTGTCTGCATCAACCGTAACCCGCGATCTTGAATCCAGGAAAAAGAAATTGTAGAGAAGAGCTGCTGCCACAATCACAGCAACAGAAACCAGCAATATCTTCCTGATATCTGTCTTTTTTTTCTCAATTTTTTTATCCATCCCCATAATCGTCGGCTTATGATCTTAGAATACTATTCTTGTTTAAGATTATCCACAGGGTTTAACGTTGCTGCTTTGATGGTATGTGAACTTATCGTTAATAAACTGATTATCAGTGAAATACAAAGACTCAGGAAAAATGTAATTACCAGATAATTCATCAGGTCGATTGAATAAGGGAAATAGCTTAATCCAAGTTCTGCAATCAGGTACACGATTGGTAGTGCGATTAAATGTGCAAACAGAATCAATTTAACATAATCTTTCGACAACATGTAAAATATTCCTCTTGCAGTTGCCCCCATCGCCTTCCTGATAGCAATCTCCTTCGTTCGGCTGTTCACAGTGTAAGATGCCAATCCAAGTAATCCAAGGCAGCCGATAATAATTGCGAGAATTGTAAAAATGATCATCAGATGATTGAACTGCTTTTCGGCCGTGTACATCTCATCAATTCTGCTATCCAGGAAAAAGAATTCGAATGGATAGAGTGATTCCATGTCATCCCAAACCGATTGAATATGAGTTAATGCGCCGGACGGACTGCCTTTGGCAAGGCGTACTTTAACATATCCGATGTTTGCCACAAGCTGGTTCCGGTTATCGGGAAGTTCCATAATCAGCGGCTCCATATCATACCGTAAGTGTGCAAAATGGAAATTTTCTGTTACTCCAATTACAGAAACCGTTTTATCACCATATCGAAAAGTTCTGCCAAGTGCATCCTGCGGCGATCCCCACTGCAGCTCATCCACCAGCTTCTTATTAATCAGAACGGCCTGATCAACATCCGTTGAAAAATCTTCAGAAAACGTACGACCGGCAATCAGGTCAATGCCCATCGTTTCAAGAAAATCGTGCATCACAAACATTTTTGCGATTGAGTATGCATCATCTTCACCATAACCCTCCGGAGTAACCTGGTACTTTAAAAATAGATCGGAACCCAGTATTATCTGTGTGCCGGTTAACTCATGAACTGCGGAATGATTGGCTACCCTGTTTTTAAATTCATCATATCGCCAAACTGCAAGTGTATTTGTGGCCGGCAATACCACTACTTGTTCCTGCTCGAACCCCATTTCCATTTGCTGCATATGCTGGTACTGTATATAAGCAAGGGAAGTGCCGATCAATAAAACTGCAGTTACAGAAAATTGAAACAGAACCAGCATCCGCCGAAGTTTGCCTCCCTTTTTACCCCGCGTATGCGAACCGCGTACACTGTCGGCCGGATTGTATCCTGCCAGGAATGTTGCCGGATAAAAACCGGCGAGAAAAGTGATTGCTAATTGAATCACTACTACAATTGAAACTATTGTACCGGTTCCGAATTGGGAAAGCGAAATTTCTTTACCAGTAATCATTCCAAAATATGGGAAAAAGTAGATGATAAGAACAGCGCTTAATACTATAGCAATTGCAGCATATACGGATGATTCAAACAGAAACTGATTCCTCAGTTGATTTGTGTCGGCCCCCAGCGCTTTTCTAAGCCCAACCTCCCGCGACCGTTTTACTGCCCTCGCGGTTGATAAGTTGATATAATTGATGCAGGCAATTCCAATAATCAACAAACCAACAATGAAGAAAACGATGATATAGAGATAACTGCTGACCGGTCCGATCTCATTATTTAGATTGGAGAAAAGGTAAATATTGGTAAGCGATTGGAAAATGTGCTCAACGGTTTCATTAGATCCGAGAAAATCACGATAAAAATCTCCGGTAAAATCATCTATCAGTTGCTGCAGCCGGCCAATATCGGTTCCCTCTTCTACACGCACATAAGTCCAAACCGGATTCCATGCCCACCGGGAAGTGATTACATCATAATTTCCCCAAATGTTTGAAAGAGATTCGAATGAGGCAATAATATCAGCATCGATATGAGAGTGTTTGGGCCACTCTTCCATCACTCCTGTAACCGTTAAATAAATTCTTCCTTCAAAATGTAGCTCTTTGCCCATGGGGTCTTCACTTCCAAAATATCGTTCGGCCGCAGAGGTTGTGATGATAACTGTATTGGGATCCGTTAATGCTGTCTCAGGATTTCCTCTTCTAAGCGGGATATCCAGAATTTGTAAAACGGACGGATCAGCAAAATAAAACTTACTCTCCCTGTAATAGATATCACGATCTCTGTTTCCGATCGAAACATTTTCGGCTTCCATATCAAAAAAGCGTGCCGACTCAGTTATATATGCCGAAAACTCATTTTCGAGAACATTTTTGAGCGGAAAGGGTGTAGTGGCTGAGTGAGACTCTTCATCTTCAAAAATTATTTTTTGAGATACCCTGTAAACATTATCCGCATTCTCATGATGGCGATCGTACTGCAGTTCATCCCAAATAAAAATTCCGATAAATACAGCACAAGCTATACCAACAGATAAACCGGCAAGATTTACAACTGTGTAAATCGGTTGCTTACTAATATTTCTTAGAATTACACGTAAGTAACTATTGATCATCCAATGCTGTCAGCTTCATTTAAGTCTACTCCCATATAAACCAAGAGATATTCACTACTTTTTTGTTACAATTTTAAACCAACATTAGAAGTTCTTAATTTTCAGCCCGGGTTTTATACCCCTCAAATTATTCTTCTTAAGCACTTTTTTTGATCGTGCTGCAACTTGTATATTGCTGCTAAATTTAATGTCCATGAATAGCAAACCAATTCAGCTTTCTATTATACTTACCACGCATATACCTGAAAAGGTTATGGAAAGTATTCTCTCATCAATTGGGAAAGTTGAAAGCCCGGCTACTGAAATTATTATCATTGACGATGCAGCCGGTGAAGAAATTAACAATAAGCTGGTTACACTGATTCGTGAAGCACCAAATGAAAGTATTTTTTTGTACGATCACGACAGGCCGCTTGGAAGGGGAAACTCACTGAATGAAGCCATTGCACAATCAACCGGAAAGTTTGTATGGATTCCGGATCATGTGAACAGGTTTAATGAAAATCTTTTTCGTGATGCAATTCGTCGTTTTTCATCAGACCCCGCCGCTTTCTGGGTATTAGATTATCAGCTGCCCGGCTCTTCCGAACGATGGATTAAAGATGCTGAAGATGGAAGCCTGCCCAATGACAGTTGTTTTGTATGGAACAGAAATGCAATAGCTCCCCAAAAGTTTTTTCTGAACCCTTTCTTAACAAAGCATCACTGTGCAGAACTGGCTTTGCGCCTTCACGAAAAAAATGCATGGCGCCATACTGATCCATTTTTTGTTGTTTATAAAGAAGATTTTATTCCCGTTTCAGGAAACAACCTGTTAGAGTTTTACCTTTCTGTTTATAAAACTGAGACCGATCAGGATATAAAGAGATCCATAGCCGAAAAACTTGGAGAGCTGCGAAGTGATGAAGAAACTGAACAGGCTACTCTTGGATACCTGGACCAGGCTCGTATATTTTTAGAACAGGGAGATCCCGGACGCTCATTAGACCTGATCAACAAATTTTTGCAGCAAAATCCTTCTCACGAAGATGCACTGCATATTAAAATTGCCTCTCTCGAGCGCTTACGCAGGCATGTTGAGGCCGCCGAACTAAAACACAGTTTAAAAAACCGTGACCTGCTGCCGCCGGAACAAGCTGAGCTTTTTATTCCGGAAGAAAAAGAAAAGGCTCCGCCTCAACCGAGTATCGAAGATCTTTCGATTAGTGTGGTTATTCCAACAACCGGCCATGGCCGCAAATTGCTGGAGCAATGCCTGCATACACTTCAAAATCACGCTGATGCGAGAACAACTGAACTGATAGTAATTGACAATGCAAGCATTGACGACACCTTTGAATATCTTACGCAGCTGCAGGAAAAGAATTTTCTGAATATTAAAGTTATCACCAATGAGGAAAACGCAGGTTTTGGAGCCTCCATAAATGCCGGGGTTAAAGCAGCAGCCGGTGAAAAAGTTTTAGTACTTCACAGCGATACTCGCATAACAGCAAACACTATTCCGGAACTTTCCAGGGCTCTTGATGAAACTCCTTCAGCCGCATTAGCAGCACCGCTTATAGATGAAACAAAAATTGATGAGCAAAAAGCGGATAACGAATATGATAACAGATTACTGACCATTGACCAGGCCGACAGCTGCTGTTTCATGATTCGTAAAGATCTTCCTGTTCAGTTTGATGAAGATTATGGATTGGCCTTTTATGAAATGGATGATTTCTGTAAACAGCTTCAGAATGAGGATTTTAAAATTATCCTCTCTTCATCCACTATAGTTTCTCATTCCACAAGGTCTGTTTCAGATATGATGGGATTAACGTTGGTGCCTGAATTAAAATGGAGAAACCGCGAACGGTTTGCTGAAAAATGGCTGGAAAAGCCGGTTTACAAAATTCCCCAGCAAGGCAGCCCTGCAGATAAACTTGAAGCACTTGGGGTGCCGATCAATCCTGAATCGCCGGATCCCGAGTGGATTGAGGCAGTTAATAACTTTTTGACTGATGAGGTTAAGACTGAAATTTTACGCTCTAATCTCACCTCTTATGAACTGATCACGATTGTTTCATCCCTCATGATGGCAGATCAGCGCGAACTAATGCGCACACTTGAAGACAGGCTTGATAATGCTGAGCTGCCCGTTCCGATGCTTGTGCTTTTAATCCATTACTACTACGGAAAAAATATCTACTCCCGCTGCAAACACTATATTGAAATGGCAGAAGCGCGTCATCCTGTTTTTGATCTGTATAAGCTGCGCATAGCTATTGCAGATAAAGAGACAGATACAAGTATTCCGCTTCTGAATAAACTGATCAAGAGCTATCCAAGCAGCCCTGACTTGCTCAATTTAACAGGTTTGTTATACAGGCAGAATGGAGATGAGGATGAAGCCAAATCGTTTCTGGCAATGGCTAATCAATTAGATCCAAAAAGATTCTCTGCCGAAGAAACCGCTTTTGAGATTAAGTATTAAGTGAGTGAAAACGCAAAACGTAAAAGTCTCCACTCCTTGCGGAGCGACAACGACGGAGGGAGAGGCCGGGCTACCTGCTCTCGAATGCTTTTGGAATTTGGCAGATAGCGGTGATTTCCTTTTGCATTCTGCCTTCTCACTTTTTACCCTTTAAGCTCCACCATATTCAGCAGCTCTTTAAGGTCTTTTACCTTTTTGTCTTGCTGAAGTTTTGCGTAGCTGTGCATCAGGTTGCGAATACACCGGCTCAGAATTTCGCTCTCTTCTGTTTTTTGGAGGTGCTCCGGCCTCGGCTCAATGCCATTTTTTTTCAGAAAGTAGTAACACTGATCGTATGT
The DNA here is from genome assembly GCA_007126675.1 of Balneolaceae bacterium. Lineage (GTDB taxonomy): Bacteria > Bacteroidota > Rhodothermia > Balneolales > Balneolaceae > SLAU01. The sequence goes on along the minus strand of SLAU01000031.1, from coordinate 2,211 downwards.
AACTACCGTGCCTCCGTCAAAAGGATCTATTAAAATATCCCGGGACGGAGTTTTATACATCAGCATGAAATGGATCGGCATGTTTACACCGAAAAACGGCAGGCTTAACCTGCGGGCTATAAACATCACCACAAGGCTCAGCATAATCGGCAATCCGCGGCGGCGATCTATCACCCGGTCCATAAATGCATTTTCAGGATCATGATAGTTTTTTGAATCGCCCCTGAACCGCAGCTCTCTGAAAACGTAGTTAAGTACAATCTGCATTTTCTCTTCGAGCGATGGTGTGCATGAAACTTCTGTTCCAATAGCCCGCGCAAACTGATCTAATTTTTTGGCGTATTCGGAGGTTCTGAGTGTCGGATTACCAAATCTCGCCAATACAAACAGAGCTTTTTCTAGCTGGCGGCGATTATTTAGCCCGGCATCCACTATATCAGAAAATTCCTCTACCAGCGTGCCGTAGGTGATGTTGTATATAATCTCATTTATCGTTTTTCTCTCTGAGTCGTGAATCGATTCGCTCCTGAATTGATCAAGCAGAGGTACAGCGTTCTCACCCAGCTCCTTAAACCTGTTCTGTACTCCCATCTGCACTTCCGGATCGGGATCTTCGAGCAGGTATAACAATGATTCTATTTCAGATTTATTAGTCATCAATTGGTTCGGTTCTTCTTACAATTCAGAACAATAACAGTTTTTACGGGGCAGTAATTGCATATAATTTCAGATTGATAAAATAAGAATAAATAGCTTAACAACATTAAAATGCATATTTCAGCCTGATAAAATCACATTTAAAATGGATTGTTAATACACGTATATTTAGAGCCCTTTTACCATAACCAAAAATTCAATATGTCTTTAGGAATACCCTCTGAAATTACAAGACTGCACAAAGTGATTGTGCACACACCGGGCCGTGAAGTTTCGCTCGTAAATCCGGAACTGAAGGATGAGCTTTTGTTTGATGACATCATTTTTGAGAGCGATGCCCGACAGGAACACCTTGATATGCTGAAAGTTTTCAAAGCCGCTTTGCCTAAAGATGGTGAGATCTATGAGATCCTGGACCTGGCATTAAGCTGCCTCGAAAAAAAGAAAGTGCGCAATTTATTTATTGACCGGCTGATCGAACAGCTGCCACACGAAAACCTACATGCCGTTGAAGAGGATTTAAAAAACCTGGATGCCGAAAGCTTACTGCGGTTTGTAGTAGAAGGCTCTGTGAGCCCGAATCATTCGTTTATTTTAAACCCTGCTCCAAATCTTTTGTTTACACGTGATCTTGCAGCAGTTGCAGGAAATCAGATTATTATATCAAAGGCAGCCAAAAAAGCCAGGGCAAGAGAATCCCTGCTTATGGAGATGATCGTAGAAAATCATCCGATGTTTGAATCAATTAAAAATAATGCCATCTATACGAGCGGTCAGCAATCTATTGAGGGTGGTGATGTGCTGATTGTGTCTGACAAAATTGTAATGATTGGAATGAGCGAGCGAACATCCTTAAGCGGATTAATGAATGTAGCCGAAAGACTTTTGAAGAGTGATGTTCAGCATATACTGGCAGTTGATATACCCAAAAAACGTTCATCTATGCACCTTGATACAATATTTACTTTTGCGGATGAAACGGAATGCGTGGTATTTCCGCCGGCAATTGAAGAGCAGGAAAACAACGTTGTTGAAGTCTATAAAAACAATGATAGCATACAATTTAAAAGCCACCAAAGTGTTAAATCTGCACTTGAAAAGCTAACAGGAAAACCATTTACGTTCATCAAATGTGGCGGTGAAGACAGAACCACGCAATTTCGCGAGCAATGGACGGACGGGGCAAACGTTTTTGCTCTTGCTCCAGGCGTTATTGTAGGTTATGAGCGAAATACTACCACATTCCTCGAACTTGAAAAGCACGGTTATCGTTTGATGAATCAATACGAATTTATTGACGAGTTTGTTCTATCCGGTTTTGATCCGCAGAAAGCAGGTAAAATCGCAATCAGTTTTCAGGGGCACGAATTATGCAGGGGAAGAGGTGGTGCAAGATGCATGACGCTTCCTATTCTCAGAAAATAAAAATAAATCACATTGTCATTTCCAGAAGCTAACATCCCCGAACAGGAGGTTTTTGAACCGGAGAAACCCAAAAATAAACCGGGGATAAAAACCATACTCAAGCATCTTGCCCTGTTTGTTGCCACATTT
>SLAU01000021.1 GCA_007126675.1 Balneolaceae bacterium | reverse complement strand
TGTTCACGGTAGATGTTGTAATTCATAACCGCATCGTTGAATGCCTGCCGGGCAAATGCAATCTTATTTTCGGTAGATGAAAGCTCTTCCGATAATTGCATCATATTCTGATTCGCCTTCAAATCCGGATAATTTTCCGAGAGGGCGAACAATCGGCCAAGAGCTCCGCCAAGTGACTGCTCGGCCCCCATCAGGTTTTTGATCGCCTGAGGATCATCAGGATTTTGAGCAGCCTGTTTTTCAGCCTGCTGTGCCTGGTTTCGTGCCTGGATAACGGCCTCCAGTGTTTCACGTTCATGCCGCATATATTCTTTGGCAATATTTACAAGATTCGGGATAAGATCATAGCGCCGTTTAAGCTGAACATCGATCTGGGCAAATGCATTTTTAAACCGGTTTCTGAGTGAAACCAGCTTGTTGTAGACGCCCACAACCCAGGCAATCAATACAACAAAAATAACAATGATTATTATGAGTGATGTCATAGTCAAGTGAAATGAATTAAATAGTGTCTGGTCAGTTTGATAAATCGTACTGCTTCCTGATAATCAGGAATATACAAGATGTGTTGATGTGTACAAACCCATCTACGAAAAGGATTTTTAAAGGTTACAGAATTAATCTGCCTGCAGGTTATCGCGGTATTAATAACAGATCCGGAGCCTGACAGCTATGATCATTTTTTAATTTCGAAACTTCTTTTTTGTTATTTGTCTTATTTCTATAATGAAACGTTAAATGCATCAGGTTTGGCTAATCAATTCATAAACTAATAGAACAATAATAGCGAATGAGCGAGCAGGCTGAAGGCACTCTTCAACAGCAGGTTGATGAACAGAAGGAAAAGGTACAACAAAAGTATGGTACTTTTGCCGGGGTGTTTGTACCAACATTACTTACAATTCTCGGTGTAATTCTCTTTTTGCGCCATGGATGGGTTGTTGGTAATGCGGGTCTTTTAGGCGGTATCCTGATTGTAACTCTCGCTTTTGTCATCGTTGCATTCACAGCTTTGTCGATGTCGTGTATTACCACAAACATCCGGATCCGGGCCGGGGGTGCTTATTCCATTATTTCGCAATCACTTGGCTTGGAAGTTGGCGGAAGTGTAGGGATTCCTTTATACCTTGCACAGACCTTTGCCATCACAATGTATATATTCGGTTTCAGGGAAGGCTGGCTTTATATTTTTCCCGAACACTCTGCCTTGCTTGTTGATGGTGTAGTATTTGGCAGTCTTTTTATAATTGCATTTCTGAGTGCAAAACTGGCTTTTCGTATTCAGTACATCATTCTTGCCGTGATTATTGGTGCACTTCTTTCGGTTGCCGGTTCCGTTTTTACAGGTGCTATGCAGTATGATGTGCAGCTTTGGGGTGAATTTCCCGGAGCTCCTGAGGATGACTTCCCGGGTGTGAGCTTTTGGGTGATTTTTGCCGTCTTCTTTCCCGCTGCAACGGGAATTATGGCCGGTGCCAATATGTCTGGCGAGCTCAAAAACCCCAGGAAAAGTATCCCGCTTGGAACCATCTCAGCTGTTGCAATCAGTTTTATTGTTTACATTGCCGCTGCTTATTGGGTGTCAAGAGTGGCTTCTACCGAAGAGCTGGTCTCCAATTACAACGTCATGATAGACAAAGCGCTTTGGGCTCCGGCCGTACTGGGAGGCCTTTTGGGTGCAACATTCTCTTCAGCACTGGCATCTATTGTGGGTGCACCGAGGATTTTACAGGCGCTGGGTGATCATAAGATTTTTCCTAAGGGTGATACATTTTCAAAGCTCTCAAAAAATGGTGAACCACGTAATGCAATTTTGATGACCGGTGTTATTGTTCTCATAACTCTGATGCTCAGAGATTTGAACACGATTGCTCCGTTGATCACCATGTTTTTCCTGATTACCTATATGATGATCAATCTGGTGGTTTATATTGAGCAGCGGATGGATATGATCAGTTTCCGCCCCACTTTCCCGGTACCGAAGTTTGTGCCGATAATAGGTACACTGGGCTGTCTGTTCACCATGTTTATCATTAATCCAACGTTTGGATTGATTGCACTCGGGCTGGTTTTTGCAGCCTATTTATATTTGACGAACCGAAAGCTCGACGTTCCTTATGGAGATATGAGAAGCGGCCTTTTTGTTTCGCTGGCCGAGTGGGCCGCAAAACGGGTGTCACTGCTGCCAGAAAATAATGAACGAGCCTGGAAAGCTAATCTGTTGGTTCCGGTGCTGAGTTCAAGGGAACTGAGGGGTAGTTTCAGCCTGATCAGGAATCTTATATATCCTAAAGGCTCTGTGAAGTTGGTTGGAGTTTCCGGGGTGCAGGAAAGTCCTAATTTGCGGGAATCGTTGATTAACCTGACCAATGTATTTCGGAAACAAAATGTACATGCACGCTGGTCCATCATCAATTCCGAGAACTACAAAGAATCGGTCCTTATTTCGCTGCAAGCCCTTCAAGGTACATTTTTTAACCCGAACATTATTTTTCTGCGATTGCCGCCCCACACCAAATATGACCGTGAAATTCTCTCGATCATCAATGAAGCAAAGTCTCTCCGAATGGGTGTGCAGCTTTATATCGAGGATAATGTGGCACAATTGGGACGCAGCGCATCGGTGAACGTATGGATGCGCGAACGCAGCCCGGAGTGGGACCTCAACATGGATCTTGGTAACATCGATCTTGCACTGCTCTCCGGATATAAACTCAAACAAAACTGGAATGCAGAGATGCGGTTGATAACAGTTGTGGAAGAGTCGGAAGTAGAAAATGCACATGAGTATATGGAAAACCTGCTTGATGTATCCCGATTGAAAGGGGTTACAGCCCATGTAGAAATCGGCACATTTGAAGATGCATTGAAAACAGCTCCGCAGGCAGATCTGGACTTTTTTGGCCTCGCTGCCGACCCTGATCTCGAAGTTCTTCGAACATATGTTGAAATCACCCGCTCAGCCTGCGTATTCGTAGCCGATTCAGGCAGGGAAAGTATTTTGGCTTGATTCACAACCTGCCAGTGTGGAATCCCCGTGCTTTTCGGGAAGTGCTCCTGGATGAGGTCTGGCAGACTTTCAGTCTGCGATTTTTATTTACGATTTATAGAAGCGGCTTCCCTGAAACCAGGAAATAATGCAGATTGCGTATGAGCTACAAATGCTCTGTCGGTATTCGTGCGGTACAAGGTTTTTGTAGGGCTTGTAGAATATAGAATTTACAGGCTGAAAGCCTGTGATATCTCACCCCGGAATATAGTCCCGGGCAAGGCCAATGCCTTGAAAAGAAGGCAGACTGAAAGTCTGCTCTAGGCCAACTCTGTTTTGGGCATTCAAACTCTCCAGGTAACTTATATTTCGCGACACTACCAGGACTTCGCTTAGCTCAGACACTGGCAGGTCGCTGATTACTAACTGGTTTTATTTCCGGAATCAGAGAAATCGGATAAAGAATATCCACGCTAACAATGAGCAGACTGAAAGTCTGCTTTACGCCATCCCGGGGCAGCGCCCCGGGTGATGAGCGGAACCCAAAAACCGGCAGGCTGAAAGCCTGCTTTAATAAACGAACTGCGATTGGGGCGTTCGATTTGAGGCGACTTAGGAATATTTCATAGCCTACATCTTAGCCTGATCCAATTTCAAGCAAACGAAACAAATTCTTCATAATCCTATTGTTCCGGTTATAATCCCCCTACAAATCATCCAAGAATTGAATCATCCATTCCCGATCGCTTAAAGATCCCTTCCCTTGATCGAAAGCCCGTTCTTTAATTTCCTCCAGGTCGTTTATGCCGCGACACTACCAGGACTTCGCTTCGCTCAGACACTGGCAGGTCGCAGATCTGCAACCTGCCATCGTTGTGATGTTATCCCCCTTCAAATCAACCAAGAAGAGCATCATCCATTTCTGATCGCTTAAAGATCCCTTCCCTTGATCGAACAGCCCGTTCTTTAATTTCCTCCAGGTCGTTCCGCACAAGCCGGCCGTTCCATTTCATGATCTTACCGTTTACCATCACCATGTTTACATTCGTCCGCCCCATGCCGGTTACCACAGCGCCGTATGCATCATTCAGCGGCATGGTGTTGATATGGTCGCCTCCCAGCATAATAATATCCGCTTTTTTGCCGGGCGTGATGCTGCCGGTCAGATCATCGAGTCCGTTGTGAATAGCACCGTTAATGGTTGCAAAGCGCAGCATTTCTCTTGCGGTGAGAAGCTCCGGTAGGTTTTCTTCACCGGCTCGTTCCCTGGCCAGCAGCTGCATTCGCTGCAGAGTAAACACCGATTGCATCTGCGAAAACATATCGCCCGGAACCGTGGTTTCCACATCAATACTCAGGCTTGGCAGCACACCGTAATCCAGTGTTTGCTGAATGGGCGGTATGCCATGCCCCATTATCATCTCCACGGGCGATGCAATAGAAACTCCTACATCATTTTCGGCCAATAACTTCCACTCTTCGTCCAGTAGATTGCAACAGTGGATGCAGGTTAAATCCGGGCCTAACAGATCAGAAACCGGCAACAGATCGCCGGTGCCGTTTACATGAACCGTAATCCTGAGGCCGAGTTCTCTTGCAAGTTCCCAGTGTTCGCTATTGATTCCGGTGGCAAGCGCCAGGGTTAGCAGTTCGCTGCCATTATCAAAAAACTCCTCTTTGATTCGCCTCACATCTTCAGGATGCCTGTTCTTAGTTGTGTTATCACCCGAACCGTACGCATACACTGCTCGAATTCCTGAATCATAAAGTGCTTGAATCGCCGCATCACTGTGAGCAGGCGAGTTGCTGATGTGCGACCAGTCCAATATTGTGGTGATGCCGGCGTCGAGAGCTCCCAGTGCACTTACAAGATTTCCTGTGTAGGCATCTTCGGGTTCAAATACCGGACGCGCCTGACCCTGAACCGCTCTCATATAATCACTCAGGCGTCCATTTGGCAGAATATTTCGCAGACAGCCCTGCCACATATGGCGGTGTGTATCCACAAAGCCGGGCATCACAATATGACCACGCGCCTCAATCTCTTTGGCATCGGTGTCAATAGACGGACTCACCTCTGTGATTGTGCCATTTTCGACTAGAACATCCGCCTGTTCAAAATCTCCTGTGTCTTCATCCATCGTGAGCACCGTCCCACCACGAATCACCAGGCGGTTTTCATCAGGTTGTTCAAGATTTCGCGATTTCCCAAACCCTGCCATAAAAGGCAGCATCAGCCCGGCCGCACTATTTTTCAAAAAAGCCCTCCGCGATTGCGTATTCACCGGCTTACCCCCAGCATCAGATCTGTTTGTCATAAGTTTATCTGCAAAATTTATGTTTATAACATTTTAAGACAGACACACTTTTGCGTTCTGCATTCTGCCTTTTGCCTCAACCTCAGTCCCCATCATCGCTCTTGCGCCCGCCGCCCATAATTACCACACGCGGATGCATTTTGGCAACCGATTCCACCAATTCTCCTTCCTGCAATTCCATCACACGGCCGATATCTTTGTAGCACTGGTAGGTTTCATCACGCGCTACGCCGATTGTCAGAATATCACTTTCTTTCAGAAATTCACGGTATTCAGCTTCATCATGCTGTTTTTTGGCTTGCGTTCGCGACATCGTCCTACCGGCGCCATGCGAACTGCTCCAGAGGCTTTCTTTGTTTCCAAGTCCTTCAACAAGATAGGATGGCGTTCCCATTGATCCGGGAATAATCCCGATTACACCCTTTTCAGCAGGCGTAGCTCCTTTCCGGTGGATGATAATCCTGCGCCCGTCTTCATCTTCTTTTTCCCAGGCAAAATTATGATGGTTCTCGTAATCACCTATAATCTTCAGACCAGCTTCTTTGGCAAAATGTTTGTGAATCAATTCATGATTGGCGCTGGCATAATCACCCATAAGTTGCATGGCGTTCCAGTATTCCTGTCCCTCATGCTCATCAAGTGACAGCCATGCGTAGTTTTTGGAAATTCCTTTGTGATCTTCCTGTGTTTTACTCTCTGCGATATCCTTGTAATGACTGGCGATTTGATACCCGGTACCGCGCGAGCCGGAGTGGGTGAGCAGCGCTACAAATTTCTCACCCTTTTTTAGCGGCAGCCATGGTTTTTCTTTCAAAACTTCACCAACCATAATATCTGCAAAGTGGTTACCGCTGCCGGAGCTGCCCAGTTGTTTTGCAGCTTTATCTTTAAGTTCGCGTGCTTTGGGAATTTCACTCCAGCGCGGATCGTCCATTACTTCGTGTTCGCGCTTTCCGTCCGAAAAGTCAGCACCCAAACCAAAGCTGGTTACCCCATCCAGTATTTTGGCAAACGATTTGCGGGCCTTTTCAAATTCTTCAGGTTTAATATCCAGCACACCCATTTTCATTCTGCAGGCGATATCAAACCCCACAAAAGCAGGTGATACAGCGTTATCGAGTGCGGCTACTCCGCCAACCGGAAGTGCGTAGCCCACGTGTGCATCAGGCAACAAAACGCCTGAAACGGATACGGGAAGTTCACACGCTTTTTTAAGCTGCTCGTATGCTTCGGGGTCTATATCACGGCCGATTTCGCCGTAAACTTTTATAGGTTTCATGAGTGGATCTTTGTTTGTTAATTCTTCAACTAAATAAACAAATCGTCTCTATTCAACGTTTAAAAATAAAATGGCATCTGTTTTTGAGTGCGTTTGATAAAACTGCTAAAACTTAAAAACTCTGTTAAGATTAACCGCCTAGTCCACTCCTGCTTGCAAAAAACACTTCGAAGTGCAGGTGAAAGTTTTCACTTATAAAAGCTCAAACGAAAAAGAATACAGCGGCTAATGCAGGTAAAGTACTGAGGGTCAGAGCGATAATTAACTGAATACTTTCTTTTAGTCCCACAAAAAAGGCAAAGATGAAGCCCTTTACAATGGTATTTGTGACGGACGCGAGGATGATACCGATAACGGCAGTTCTGGCAGCCAAATCATCCAGAGCAAGGCGGGAAAGAGAAAGCGTAATAGCATCCACATCCATCAGCCCGGAGATCACCGAAAGTGCATAGACTCCCTGTTCGCCGAATTGCTCCTGCATAAATGCGGCCAGTACCATGATCAATCCGAGCAGCAGGCCAAATTGAATAGCCATTGTAAGCCTGAATGGATTCCTCAGGTCGGGTTCGGTGCTTTCGGGTTCGGCCGTTCCGCTTTTGTACCAGAGCCATGCTGCGCCGGCAATAATACCCAGGAAAAGCAGCAGTAATGGCAACCAGAGCAATTCAAGCAGTTCGGCATTTACCACGAATACTTCAATTGCAACACGAATACACATGATGGACGATGCAACCATCACACCACTCATAAAAATGGTTTTGGAGATTCGTTTCATGGCAAACTGTGCCATACTCAGCGTTACTGCGGTAGAAGATGCGAGTCCGCCGGTAATAGCTGTGATTAATGCACCCAGTTGTTTGCCAGAGTATTTCATAGCAAAGTAACCGGCGAATGAGATACCGCAGATCAGCACCACCATCAGCCAGATCCAAAACGGGTTCAATGCCTCCCACGGGCCATAACCCTGGTCCGGCAGCAGCGGAAGCAGTACCACCGAAATAATGAGTAGCTTAATTCCGGCATAGATCTCCTCTGTTTCAATATGAGTAAGCCATTTGTGTAAAACCGGCTTCATACCAAGAAGAGCCACAACTACTACTGAAGTGGCGAGTGCAGGCATGTAATAACCAAATCCGGCCCAGGCGGCAAGCGAAAATGTGAGCAGCATTGCAAATGCCGTGGTTGTCCCGATATCATCTGTGCGCCGCGTTTCGATATAGTGCCCCACAATCACAAGAGCTGCAATTGCGACAAATGAAACGGCGATCAGCCAATCAGA
>SLAU01000178.1 GCA_007126675.1 Balneolaceae bacterium | reverse complement strand
TGATAAGCCGCTACGTAAGTTTTCAGCTCGAGGAAAAGAAGGAAGAGCTTCTGCAGCTTTGGTACAAAGGAGTTGAAAAAGTAAGCCTGTTGGTGATACCTCTCACAATTATGTCGATCATAATTGCCCCTGATTTGATTTCTTTGATCGCAGAATCTGAAGATACAGATTACTCAAATGCTGTTTTGCCATTTCAGATATACAATTTGATTGTATTGATGAGAGTGACTCATTATGGCAGCATTTTACAGGCATTTGGCGACACAAAAGGAATATTCTATATAAGTTTAAACCTTGTCGCAGCTAACATTGTGTTAAGCATTCCATTCACTATCATGTGGGGAATAAACGGTACTGCAGCGGCTACATTTATCGCAAACATGTACAACTGGTATATCACCTTACGAAGAATTGGTGGGCATATGGAACTGCCGGTGCACAAAGTTTTGCCTTTCCCATTTTACCTGAAAGTTCTTTCCACATCTGTTTTAGTCGCAGTTCCTGTTTGGCTGGCACGCGGGGCATTAATTTCGCCCGATAGCATAATTATTGGTTTGTTGTTCAGCATAGCACTGTTTTTAACAGCATTCAGTGTTGCAGGAACAGCATTTAAAGTGATCACTTCTGAAGATTGGCAGCAGTTCCGTGATTGGATTATGATGAAGTTTATGAGTTCAAAAAAAGATGATTAACTTTTTCTCTTAATAATTGTAACTCCTTTATCACTATCAATTTTTGAAATAGTGAAAAATGGGAAATCATTTAGCCAACTTTCAATTATTGAAGATTCTTCATCCCTGTTTGTATCGTGCATTACAATAACGGCATCCTCAGAGAGGTGGTTAAAGAGAAATGGAATAGCAGGATATCTTGCATCTTTTTGAGTTGAAAATGGAGGTCCGTCAATTACAAGAAGATCTATTTTTTTTGAGAAGTGTAACTTTTCCGGATTGTACCATTTATAACTTTTTCCATTCAGGTCAATTTCAGTGAGAGGTGCACATCTTATATCAGCAATATCCTGAAGCCTGTGAATTTTAAGTTCATCAGCAGTTTTTTGTGCATACTTTTCATCGTGATCTATTGAAATAAGTTTGCCGGCCGGAGAATAATTTTTTAGGCCATAACAGTTGATAATAGTTGAAACTCCGCTGCCAAGCTCAACCACAAAGGTTGGTTTGTGTTTGATAATCTGTTTTAAAATGGTAATTGATAATTCAGGTGTGGCTGCCCATCCTGTCATTTTTGGTAGTGGAGCATTTATTTGAATCAGATTATAGAGTTCATTTAATGCTTGGATTTTATACGTTTGAATTTCATTTTCTTCCTTTTGAACTCTGTAGATGTGAAAGAAAGTTACAAGCAACAGAAAGGCAGTAAGTATGCAAACAGCAATGATCAGATTAATGCCTGAGAAAAAGAAACTGCTTGCTAAAATTAAAAGCAGATAGTATAAAAAATGCTGAATAATGTAAGGCCAGTCTGCATGTTTTATAGCACTGGTGGTTTTGAAAGGGTTTTTCATTTGTTGGTAAAATATTTGTAAATGCGAATTATTGAAATAATAATTCGCACAGGGCTTTGGTTAAACCTCCAGTTTCAACAGAATTATCTTTCTTTTAAAAAAAACAAAGAAGAGAATATTGATAATGTTTTATAGAATCAATTTTGTGACTAAGAAATGATCTGTACCGAAAAGTTTATGTGCATCTTCATTCGCTTTTCAATTACCACACCACTCATTATTTAGCTACATTTAGAAAAACAGGTAAACTCAGTTCATGCAGCGTTTTTCATACTCGTTTACAGTTGTATTATTCTTTTTAACAGGCGGAATTTTAACTTCAGAAGCTGAGGCCAGGCAGTCTCTGCAAACCGGAAGTTACAGTTCATTGCTAATATCAGGAGAAGCTCATCCGCACTGGCTTGTTGCGCATCGTCAGGGGAGAATTGATCCCGGAGAGAGCTTTCAAAGCCTGACAGGCTTTTATGCACATGGTAATTATTGGCAAAGCAACAACGGGAACTGGCAGCTTGACGGAGGCAGTGAGCTTATAACAAAGCTCGGTGGCAGAAGTGAAACGGCTTACTTTCATAAACTCTATGCGGAGTTACGTTACCGGAAGATATTGCTGAATATCGGGCGGTTCGATGACCAGCGGGGGATTTATATGCACAGCCAATCTTCTGGTTCAATGACACTGAGTCGTAATGCAACTCCAATTCCAAAAATTCGCATCGCAACGGATGGCTTTGTTGATCTGCCATTAACAGATGGCTGGATGAGTGCCCGTGTTTTATATTCTGACGGGATATTGGAATCAAACAGGAATACAAGTTCTCCTTATTTACATCAAAAATCACTGCATCTAAGTGTCAATATTTGGAGGCTGCGGTTGATTGGCGGCATTGACCACCATGTAATGTGGGGCGGCGACAGCAGTGAATTAGGCAGGCGGCCACAGGGGTTCAAGGATTATTTGAGGGTGGTGTTTTCACAGTCTGCCGGAGATGGCACAGATGCAACTGTATCTGAACAACTGAACCGCCTTGGTAACACGGTGGCTTCTTATGACTTTGGAATCGATTATTACAGGGATAGTTCTACATGGAGAATATACAGAACCTTTTTTATTGAAGATCGGCCGGCAACGCGTTTTCGAAGCCCGCTGGATGGAGTTTGGGGATTAGGGTATAAATCACTCAGAGAATACCCGGTAATAAGTGAAGCTTTGTACGAGCATATCTACACCATTACTCAGGATGCCCGTTCACATGTGCCTAAGGGAAGAGCTAATTACTATAATCACAACATCTATCGCAGCGGGTGGGCATATTACGATCAGGCTCTTGGAAACCCTTTATTAACCTATGATCCTGATGAACAAAGGTTTATCAACAATATGGTGGTGGGGCATCATGTTGGCTTCGCAGGTTTTATTAACAATCGAATGCATTATGAAGTACGCTTAACTTACACCCGGAATTATGGATTGTGTACAGACCGGATCAACCTGCCAAATTGTATTGGTATCCGCCTCACCGAAGATCTGCCGGATGGCTTCGAAGAGATACCCCGTGATGAATTCAGGCAGGATCAGATCTATGCAGCAGTTCGCTTACAGTATCTGTTGCTGCCACAGAGAGATCTTCATTTACGGCTTGCACTTGGAGCAGACCGAGGAGAACATCGTGTTAATACAATTGGAATTGAATTCGGTTTACTCTGGAACTTTAAGCTGAACTGATCATTCGTAGTTCAGAAATTTTCTCATCTTTCCGTTTGTAAAATTCAGATAAAAGCCTGGTAAATAAAGGAAAAAATTGTAAAGGCTGAAAAATCCAATCTTTCCGTTTCTTATATTTTTATAAATGAATGCTGAGAGAAATGAAGCCAAACACGATCCGAAAAATCTTTATAGCATTAATTATTTTCCTGCCGGTTCAATACGGTATAGTGGGGATTGTGAGCCATTTCCAGTCTGAGCCATGGCCCGCGTTTGTTTTTCCGGGGTTTAAGAATGTATTTGTGTTTGATGACCTGTTTGTACTAAACCAGGTTTATTTTGAAATAGAGGGAGAAGAAGTTGAGCCAGTTCGGATAAGGCCCCGGCATATGTTCTATGATATGCCGGTTTCGAAAATAAACGGCTTTATGCGAAAAGTATTCCCGGATCAGGATCATATTAATAATTTTGATTCATCAACTACCAACTGGTTATATCAAAGAGCATCAGAGGTTACCCAGCAAGATGTTGAACTTCTGAATATTGTTCGAGTAAGAGAATTTACAAGGCTCCAGGATGGTGAATTGAAAACAGACTCATCTCATGTTGATCAGACCATAGAACTTCGGAGGCTTGCCTATGAGTAATAAAAGCAGCTTCGACAGATGGATTTTTGATTCATATTCTCCAACTTTGGAAGGTCTTGCTCTTTACCGAATTTTTACCGCTCTCTTTTTTCTCTTTTTCTTACTACCTGATTTTAGTTTTTATTCAGTTTTAGCCAATTACCCGGATGATTTTTTCGCGCCGCCGCCGGGTCCGATGGCTCTTTTTGATAGTTTTCCGCCGGAGTTATTTCTGCAGACGATTCACATAATACTAATGCTAAGCTGGGCGGCAGTATTAATCGGACTGAAAACTAAAATAGCATCAATTACTGCCGGGCTAACCATGTTAGTTTTGCTTGGATTTCTTTTTAGCCTTGGCAAGATAAATCACGAATTGATGCTGGTAATAGTGCCTGTAGTTATGGCATTCAGTAACTGGGGCGGGGCATACTCGGTAGATCAGTACACCGGCCGAGACGAACTTAAAGCTGAAGGCTGGCCACTGACTATGCTTGCATTAATTATCGGGTTTATGATGTTTACAGCCGGTTTTCCAAAAATATTGGGCGGCTGGCTCGATTTTTCCACACAGGCCTCACAAGGTCATCTGCTGAACCAGTTTTATGTGAGAGAAAGGCAGGAATTATTGTCTGTGTTTGCAGTAAGGTTAGATTCTGCAATCTTATGGGAGCTGCTTGACTGGGCAACTGTACTGTTTGAAGTTTTATTTTTAGTTGCCGTGATAAAATCAAGCTGGACGCGTCTGTTTGTATGCTTTGCCGTGCTTTTTCACTTCTCTACTATGATGACAATGAATATCGCATTTCTCCCAAACTTTGCAGCTTATGCAGCATTTATAAATTGGGACTGGGTTTATAAAAAGCTGACCGGCATATCAGAAAAAATCAGATCAGAAAACTTTGTGATTCTATATGCAAACGTACTGATTGTGATATTCTTTAGCCTGTGGATATTGGGCAATCGTGGTTTTCTATTGTCTGAAATAGAACCGAATTTCTATGAATTTATTTTTCTTTCGGCTGCAGTAATTATCGTGCTGCTAATCGGCTTTAGAGAAATCAGAAATTGGTATTCTTATCGCCGTATTAAAAATGTATAAGCACAGCTTATAAACTAACTGAAATGCCAAGCTTGAAATGCATCAGGTTTGTAGTCGATTGCATTACGTCGTAGGTAACCTGCCCATTCTCACGAATAATTGAGCCCTCTCTCAGGTATTCAGCCTCGCGGCCAAACATATATCGGCCTGACAGATGAATATAAATTGTATATGGCATACTATTAGCAACAGCTCCGTTATTATCGTTGTTGCTGCTGCTTGTCCCTACGCCCGAATAAACCCTGAATTGTAATCCGCCTCCAAACCCATAGCTCAGTGTAGTATCCCTGAAGTTGGTATCGGTGGCAATTGTATCATCCGGTCCGGTTGTACCTCTGTCTCTGATTTTAGTTTGCGTAAAGAAATGGTTGAAACCAAAAAGACCTTCGGCGTAAGGTCGAATGGTGGTTTCGGGTGGAATCAATCGCAGCAATAAATCGCCATGGAAAAGATTATAGCTGTTTTCAACATCTACGGTGGCATCCGGAATTGTAGTGCTCCAGGCCTCTCTTCGGGTTTCCGTTCCGAAGTTCATGAATCCCAGGTCTGCTCCGACCATTACCGGTGTGTTGGTAATCCTGTAACCAAACATGCCGCCCACTCCAAATCCAAGCCGGTCATCAAGCTGTTCACTGAACTCACCCTGAGGAACACCGGTTTGAAAGTCGAGTCCAAACTGAATTTCCTGGGCCTGAAGATTGATTAACCCTGTGAACCCGAAAAAACTTATCGTGATAAGAATAATTTTAATCTGCATAATGTCAGATTTAAGTTAAAATTTCCCGGATCAGAGTTTACTTAGCCAAATAATCAGAAACGTACCCTTACGCCTCCGCCAACAACAACTGAGTCTCCGTCACCTCTTCCGGTAACATACTTGATTTCAGCAAATGTTCTGCCTTGACCGGTTTTAAATTCTCCTCCAAGACCGATATTTAATCCGGCATTCGTATCTGTGTCTGTAAAAGAGGGCTGGCCGTCAGGACTGGTTCTGGCGCGATTGTGTGTGATATTCAACCCGGTAATGGTATAGACGCTTACAATTTCTTCGTCCACAGCCATCAGATGAACATTAGCATTTGTTTCAATTACATCCAACCTGAAATCATCTTCTCTTTCGGGCATTGAGTAACTAAGATCACCGCCAATTCTCATGGGTAGTGCAGAGGGCGTAAAGTAGGCATTAATTTGAAAATTCAGACTTTCAGACTGGCTTCCAAACCCTACTCCACCGCCGGCAGAAATTCTTTGAGCATCGGCAGTATTTACAGAGCCGATCATAATAAAAGTGAGTAGGAATGCAGTAATTGAAAAAGTTTTCATAGATAGCTTTAATTAGTAGTTCTTTGTTTTTACTGTTAATAATTAGTTAAATCAACCATCTGCTTATTAAGCGTATAAAATTTGGAATAGCTATCAAATTTTTTAAAAAACTGAAATTTAACGCTCAGATAATCAAAGCCATTTCATTAACACTTTTGGTGTTGATTTTATGTACCTGTCTAAAATCAGATACCACGGATAACCAACAAGTATCAGCTGCATAACAAATGCATCAAACCGGATATTCATAGTCAGGGTGATTCCAAAGTGCATAGCAAGCAACAATGTGG
Organism: Balneolaceae bacterium; assembly: GCA_007126675.1. Classification (GTDB taxonomy): domain Bacteria; phylum Bacteroidota; class Rhodothermia; order Balneolales; family Balneolaceae; genus SLAU01. The sequence continues at coordinate 1,355 of SLAU01000178.1, read as the reverse complement.
TAGTATAAGGCCGGAGTTTTTTCCACCACATTGTAAAGCCGATCAGCTCAGTAAACCATCCAATCAGTAAAATAATTGAGGCTGCAAATACGCTGTTGAGTGCAAGTGATTGTAAAAAGTTTGGCTCCCAAACACCTTCACGCGAAAGGATATCGATACTTTTCTCACCAATCCACAGCCATAAGTGCCGGCCATCGAACCAGGTTAATCCGGTACCGATCAATTTCGCAAAAAAGGCTGATGTATAGCCAAGGCCGATGAAAAAGATAATAGATCCCATCACAAAACGTGGCATCTGTTTTTTATCCGGGAAAAAGGCAGCGCCAATCGCAAAAGATAAAACAGCCATTCCAATAAGATTTTGACTGTGTGGAATCTCACCCTGCGAAAAACGGATCACATACTGCATATGCAGCAACACAATCACAATCATATAAAACCACTTTGAGCCCAGCCGGAAAAAAGCTGCAACAGCAAAAATGGTAATAATGGCTGCGTTTATAAGTGCAAGGTTATGATCAAAGAAAAGTGAAACATCGATATAATTTGCCAGGCCAAGCGGCAGCACTACCTCCATGTTGCGAAGTTGTGCATACAGGCCCCATTTCCAGGAGAAATAGAGAGTGTAGACCAGTACAAATAGTTCAAAAAATTTGAAGAAAACGACTTCACCGGGTGTTTGATCTCTGTCAGGTTCAAATAGTTCATATCCGATTTTTTCATACCACTTCATTCTGTACCTCCGCGATATGCTTCATCTGGCAGGTTTGGATTCAGATAGGTAGTATCAGCTGTAATCATGATAAACGGCCGGATCTCAATAATTACAGAATCCTGTTCTACCATCTCACCTCTTACTTTTGAGACCATCCACTTTCTGCCCTCAATATTTTCAGAGCCGAACATTGTGATCAATGCATTTCTTCGGCTATCAGTCCAGTTTTCTGTTTTTACAACAAAGTTTGAAAAGTCGATCTGATCAACCCCGTAACTTCCCACCGGTACAGCATCAGAAACCCGATCCTGCAGCAGATGATTATTCCATCGCTCCTGCTCGCTTTTATCGGTTACATCAAGCACCATAGCCCTGGTCCAGGGATTACCTGCCTGTGAAAACATCGGATAAATACTGAAAGGCCAGAATTCGCCTTCGTGCGGGGCTACGAGTATGGCATAGATCAGCAAAGTGATGCCCAGAACTTTCATGCCCCGTTTATTAAATTTTCGCTCCATTTCTTTTCCCATTTAAGTTTTGCCGGCTAAAATAAGAAAATGAAAAGAAATGATTATAAAGGGTTTAAAAATAAAGTTTGGGCGGTACATCAATATCCAATAATTTTGACGAATAAAAAGGA
>SLAU01000019.1 GCA_007126675.1 Balneolaceae bacterium | reverse complement strand
TGATGTATATGATGAACCGCCAGCGCGATGCAACCGGCATGATCTTTTTTGATGATGAAATCCGAAGCCGTTTTCCGGCAAAATCATCACTAAGTCACCTCAGGCACATTTTTTCTGAACTGGAAAAATTACTTGAACAGGAAAAAGAGGGAGCAAAAATGCAGAGAAGGTCTGCTTCGTCTGATGCACTGCATTCATTGGCTGAAAATTTAAAGCGCAGAAGTTTAGTCATCATTCTCACCGATCTTTTTGAAAATGTTGAAGGGCATGAGGCTCTGATTTCTGCTCTGAAACACCTGCGCCATCAGAAGCATGAAGTACTACTGTTTAATGTGCTTGAGCATAAAAGTGAGCGTGATCTTGGGTTTACAGATGGTAAATTTCTTTTTGAGGATATGGAGACCGGATCCGAAATGGAGCTGATACCCTCTCAGGTGAAAGAGGATTACACGCGGAAAGTTGCGGAGTATACTAAACAGTTCAAACTGGCTTGCAGCAATGCACGTGTTGATTTTGAAGAGATTGATACGCAGCGTTCGTTCGATTTGGCCTTACTGGCTTACCTGAATAAAAGAAAGCGGTTGATGTAAAAAGATCTCCCCTTGAGGGGAGTACTCTGACAGTGTTTTGCTGTCAGAGGGAGGGGTGTTCTTTATTCAGCTTTTTAGTTGAAATCAAAACACCCCTTAGTTGAAATCAGAACACCCCTCGCCTTCGCTCCGCTTCGGCACTCCCCTCAAGGGGAGAACTTTTTATGCTCAAGTATCACTTATCGCCATTAGTTTAGGATCAAAATCAGCACTACGTTACCTTCATCCGCATCAGGATCTTATTCAGCAGCCGCGGGGATAATCGTTTCAGGTATACCGAATATATCTCTTTTCCGCCGATGTAGATCTCTTCTTTTCCTGCCGAAATTTTTGGCAAAAGTTTTTCGGCAAACACTTCGGGTGTCATCGCTTTTTTATGTGCTTCTCCCATCTCCTGCAAGGGTGTGCCATCAGCAGTAAGTGCATGTTTGGTAATTTCTGTTTTAACAAAACCCGGACACACCAGCGTAACGTGAATTCCTTTTTGAATAACTTCCTGCCTTAAACAATCATACCAGCCATGCAGGGCATGCTTAGATGCAGCATACGCTGAACGATATTTTGTACCGATTTTACCCATCACACTGCTTGTTACCACTACATGACCATGCCCCTTTTCAATCATATGCGATACTACGTGGCGGGTCAGTTCAACAGTGCCGAAAAAGTTAACTTCCATCACTTTTCTAACCGACTCCAGGCTCGCTTCAACTGCCAGTGCACGCTGGCTTATCCCGCCATTATTGAACAGAATATCTACCCCGCCGAAAAGTTCTAGTGCCTCTGTGGTTTTGTCAGCCAATAATTCAGTGTTTGATAAATCGAGCTGTAATATTTTTACGGTATCTTCGTGGTTATCGCAATTGAGTTTTACCTGCTCAAGTTTTTTTGAATTACGTGATGAGAGAATTAACTTAGCACCCTTTTTGTTGAGCGAATATGCAAGTGCCTCACCAATTCCTGAAGACGCACCGGTAATCCAGATAACTTTGTCTTTGTAATACATATAAAATATTTGATTAGGAAAATATGACTATCAAAATATAGTTTATATAGCCTTCATTTGTTTAAAGGCTGAACAGTAAATCTTTAAGGAATTTCATTATTTTCAAACCCCAAATGTTATCATTAATTTTTCGAAATGCCACCAAAGTATACAATATTACTTGTTGAGGACGAAAAAGAACCGGCCGACATGCTCGCAAACTTTCTTGAGCTGAATGGTTTTAATGTATTAACAGCTTATGACGGAAAGGAAGCCACAGATCTGATTGAAAACAGAGCGCCGGAAATTCACCTCGCCATTCTGGATATCATGGTGCCGCATGTGGATGGAAAAGAGATTTGCAGAAGAATCCGCAGCCACCCGGTTCTTGCGGACATACCGGTTATTTTTCTCACAGCCAAAGATCGTGAAAAAGATGAAATTGAAGGGCTCGAATTAGGTGCAGACGATTATATTTCAAAACCTGCGAGCCTTAAACTTGTACTGGCCCGGGTTGAAACTCTGCTTCGCCGCCAAAAGCCTCAGACAAGCAAATGGATACAGTATGGCGATCTCTACCTCGATACAAACGGGAAGGATTTATATCTGGGGGAGAAAAGGCTGGATCTCACTTCAACCGAATATGCCTTAGCTGAACTCTTCTTCAAAAATCCGAAAATCGTTTATTCCCGGCAGCAAATTCTTGAACATATCGGTGACGATGACCGGTATGTATTTGACCGGACAGTTGATGTTCATATCAAAAATCTTAGGCTTAAAATGGAAGATTCATCAGAGATCATAAAAACATATCGTGGAATGGGATATGGCCTCAATAAAGATTTGGTAAATGGATGAGCATTCGCGCGAAACTTGCCTGGACGTTTATACTGCTGTTGATTTTCGGCATCACAGCCATCAGCAGTTATTCAATTCTTTTTATACGAAATTATCTGCTAAATGAAGGTGAGCAGCAAATTCTAAATGATACGGAATGGCTGGCCATCACCATTCGCAACCTTCAGCACGATGATTACTTTGAGACAAACCTAAATGAGGCGGCAAGAACTTCGGGGTACCGGCTTTCTATCTATGATATGGATGGACTTTTATTTGCAAGTGTGCCATATCATGAAGAGGCTGCCGATTCAGATTATTTAGATGAGCAGATATTTGTTCAGCTTATTGAAACTGATCAGGTACATCTTTTGGTGGATTCAGAAGAAGATGAGCTGACTGCATACTCAAAAGTAAGTGGTGCGCAAAATCCGGCAGAATTCCTGAAAGTGAGCATTTTCAAAGACCAGATTTACGAACCGATCAAAACCATTCGCTGGATCATTTACACAGGAATGTTCATCTCAATGGGCTTGGTTATATTGGTAAGTATACTTTTTTCCAGGTATATATCGCGGCCCATTATTCAGCTCGAATCTGCTGCACGTGATATTGCATCAGGAAATGTTAACCGCACCATTGATGTGGACCGCAAAGATGAGTTTGGCACGCTGGCAGAATCACTAAATCAGATGGCACATCGTTTCCGGGCTGATAATGAGGAGATGAAGCAGCTATATGAAAAACAAAGCCAGTTTTTTGCTGATATTACTCATGAAATCAGAAATCCGCTGCACACCATATCGGGATCACTCGAAATGCTTGAAATGGATAATCTGAGTGATGAAAAGCGTAAAGAGTATATCGAAACAGCATCGCGCCAAACGGAAAGAATTAATCGGTTATTCAAAGATCTTGTAACACTTCAGCGATATGATTCTGACAGTTATTTTATTGAACAGAAAATGTTTGATATTGGAAAGTCTGTGAAGCATGTCATTGCTTTGTATGATGGCCGTGCAGCAGAAAAGGGATTGGAACTTGAAGCAGATACTAAACGCTGCATGATTTATGCGGATCCCGATAAAATAGAACAGGTTCTGGAAAACCTTGTATCGAATGCCATCAAATACACAAACAAAGGCAAAATCAAAATAAGTGTGCAGGAGCAGGGAGATGAAGTTACTGTTAAAGTATCAGATACGGGAATTGGAATTTCTGAAGATCATTTATCGAGATTGTTCGATCGTTTTTACAGAACCGATAAAGCACGCTCAAGAGATAAAGGAGGTACCGGTCTTGGGTTATCCGTTGTAAAAAGTATTTTGAATGCACACGGAAGTGATATACAAGTAGAAAGTAAGCCCGGGAAAGGTTCTGAGTTTTCTTTTAAATTGCCGCGTAACGAGCAATCATAATTCTACTTTTCACTAAGCAGTATACGGTGAAGCACAGATGCTAACAGACCCGAAATAAATGGTGCCAAAATGTAAACAGGCAAAAACTGATAGGCATCTCCAAAGTTCATGTAATCGAATAGTGCAAAACTTGTAGTTATAGCGGGGTTTAATCCTGTACCTGCAATGGGCTGGCTTACCAACAAACAACCCGCGAATACAATACCGATAATTACACCATATACCGGATTCTTTCTACGCTTTGCCGGATAAATCAACATGATGTAGGTGAGGATAAGAAGCAGGGAGAATATTAGCTCTATAGAAATAAATTGGAGAGTAGTAGCGGAAGGATCGGGTGCCGAATAGAAAGTGACATCTGTTATCCACCAGCACAGGCCTGCAGCCAATATACCACCACTAAATTGTCCGGTCAGGTATCCTGCCAATTCCCCCGGAGACAACTTCCCCCGTGCCCAGGCTGCAATCGAGACAGCGGGATTAAAGTGTGCATCCGATTTGTGGATACATACATAAATGAGAGCAATTAGCACTGTTCCAATGGCAACGGGATCTGATGTTAACCCGACAGTAAAAGTCAACAAAAGCGTGCCGATAGCCTCGGTCACGTATTTAGTCATACTGAAACAATTCTGATTTGCGTGAATCTACTTGATACTGCACAAAGAAAGCAAATTAAAGATGCAGTTCTTTTGTAAAACAATATTCATATACGAGAATCGCCTCAGTAAGTTTAGATGTATTCTAAAGAATCTCTTCACTGTTGCTTCATATAAAATGGGTTTCTTTCATGGTTGTAATTCCCTGTTTACCATAAAATAAAGATTTGAAGATGCGAGTAGGTGTTGTATTAATGAATTTGGGCGGTCCCACCCATGAGGATAACGTCCGTATATTTTTAAAAAATTTATTCAGTGATGAAGATATCATCAAATTAGGGGGAGGAGTTACACAGAAGTTATTTGCCAATGTTATATCAAAATTCAGGGCGCCGAATGTAGCCGAAGATTACAAAGAAATAAACGGATGCCCGAAAGGCTGTACGGGAAGCAAGCATTGCTTTAATCGAAAAAATAAGGTCGTATCCGACTGTTGCTCACCGATTAATGGATTAACGGAGTCTCAGCGCAGAACTCTTGAAAAATATTTTAGCAATATACTTCCTGAACATGATGTAAAAGTTTATACATGCATGCGCTACTGGTTACCGTTTGCTGACCAGGTTATGGATGACATGATTGAGGATGGTATTACACACACTGTATTAATGCCTCTTTACCCTCAGTTTTCATGGACAACAACAGGAAGCAGCTTTCGCGACTGGGAAAATGTAGTGAAGGAAAAGTTCGGAGATGAAGGAACTCCATGGAAAGAATTTCATGTGAAAAACTACCACCTCAATGAATCATATTTGCAGGCGTTTAATGACCGCATAGATGAAGCACTTTCTGAAATGGATGATGATACAAGAAATAAAACTCACTTCATTTTTTCAGCACACGGTACGCCTCTGCTTGAGGTTCGAAGTGGCGATCCGTACACGGTAGAAATTAAAGAAACTATGGAAGCCATCATGGAGCGCAGGGAAGTTAAAAACTCATACTGGCTTGGTTTTCAGTCAAGAGTGGGTCCGCAAAAATGGACTCAGCCTAATACCGAAGATTTGGTGCGAAGACATCTTGAGTACGGAATCAAAAATTTTCTGATGATCCCTATAGCATTTGTTACCGATCATATTGAAACACTATTTGAACTGGGAGTTGAACTTGTAGAGGATCTGGAAGAAGAGGGCTTTGAGTTTGATAATTTTGCGGTGATGAAGGGGTTAAACGATCACCCGCATTATATAAAAGCATTGGCAGAAGAAACAATTCGTGTATTGGGACACGAAATTGATTCGTCATCTGTGCAATGGAATGGGAAAAAGAAATCACAAACAGAAGCAACAGTATAAGCAGGATGATACATCCAACCACGAATGATTTTAACCTGATTGGAATCAATCACTGGGATGCTCCGGTTGAAATTCGGGAAAAATTCAGTCTTGATGCAGCAAAGAAAAAGCTGTTTCTGGATGGAGCAAGACGTGAGGGCATCGATAGTATATTTATTGTTTCTACCTGCAATCGTACTGAAATTCTTGCAAACGGTGCCACTACCAAAGAGCTGATCCGGCTGCTTACTACATATTCAAACGGTAATCTGGATGAGTTTCATAAGTATGGATTTGAACTGGATGGCAACCTGGCGATCGAACATCTTTTTAAAGTAGCAACCGGGCTGGATTCACAAATTCTGGGAGATCTCCAAATAGTAAAACAGGTAAAAGAAGGGTATGAACTTTCTGCCTCTGAGGGCATGATTTCCGGTGAAATGCATCGCTTGATGCAGCATGTTTTCAGAGCACATAAACGCTCAAGAAATGAAACTTCATTGGGGCAGGGTGCTGCAACCGTTGCATACGCTGCTGTTCAGTTTGCATCAAAAACGTTCGACAACCTGCAAAGTAAAAATATACTTCTTGTTGGAACCGGGAAAATCGGTAAGGTTACCTGCAAAAACCTCATCAACCTGGGTGCAAGCAAACTAACGCTAATCAACCGAACCCGCGACCGTGCTGAGTTTGTTGCTGATAAGTTTAACCTTGAAGTTGCTGATATGGATCGTCTGCCGGAACAGATTGCTGATGCGGATCTGGTAATTGTGGCAACCGGTGCAAGTGAGCCGGTGATTCGTCCGGAGCATATGCAGCCTTCAATGGAAAGCCCCAAGTTTAAAGTGATGCTGGATCTCTCTGTGCCGCGAAACATTGATCCAAATGTAGCTACACTCGATTTTGTGGATGTTGCAAACATGGATATGCTGGGAGATGTTACGGATGAAGCCTACCGGAAAAGAGAAAAAGAAATTCCTCTCGTAAAGAAAATTATTGATGAAGAATTATCCGATTACAGCCTTTGGTTAAACGAACAAAGAGTTGTTCCGACAATTAAGGCACTTACCCGTAAGTTTGAGCTGATCCGGGAAGATGAGTTAAATTTTTTCCGGAATAAGATCTTAAATGAGGATCAGGAAAAAGTTGAGAAACTCACCCGACGGATTGTAAATAAAATTGCCGCATACAGTATTGAACATTTGAGAGATCACCACCAGTCAGAAGATGTTACCAAAATGGTGGAGGATATGTTTAAGCTGCAGCCGGACGAAGATAAATGAAGCATCCGATCCGGATAGGCACACGCGATAGTGAACTTGCCACCTGGCAGGCAAAGCTTGTGGAAGAGAGGCTTCAGCAGCTTGGCCATAATACAGAGATCGTTTTTATAAAGTCGGAAGGTGATCTGGATTTGACCACGCCGCTGACTGAAATGGGCGGTAAAGGTGTTTTTACTAAAGCTCTTGATGACGCACTTCTTGAAAACCGGATTGATCTTGCGGTTCACTCCTACAAAGATTTACCAACCGAAAATCCCCTGCTGCTCAAAGTATCTGCAGTTATGGAACGCGAAGATCCAAGGGATTCACTGGTAGCTCCGCGGGGAAACGATTTTCTGGATGATGAGAAATTAAAGGCAGTTATAGCCACCAGCAGTAATCGCAGAAAAGCGCAATGGCTTCACCGATATCCGAATCACGAAATTACCAACATACGCGGAAATGTGAATACCCGTCTGCGTAAGGTGAAAGAGAATAACTGGCATGGGGCAATTTTCGCCGCAGCGGGTTTGAAACGAATTAATTTAGAACACCATATTACTGATTTTCTGGACTGGATGGTTCCCGCCCCGGCACAGGGTGCAATGGCCGTAATGGTACGTGAAGAAGATGATGAGATGATTGAAATTACCTTTGAACTGAATCACAAAGAAACGGAACTGTGTACCGGAATTGAACGCGAACTTTTGAATGAAATGGAAGCCGGATGCAGCGCTCCCGTCGGCGCATTCGCCTGGATCGAAGATGACGAAGTGATTCTGCATGCTGTTGCACTTAAAATTGACGGTTCACTGCAATACGATATTGAAATGAAAGCACCCGTTGAAAAAGCCAAAGGCCTTGGCCGCGTTGCAGCCCGCAAACTACTTGCGCAGGGAGCGGATAAGCTGGTGGAGGATATGAGGAAGTTGTAAAATATTTCCCCTCTTGAGCCTGCCTGGCCGGCAGACAGGAGGGGACAGGCCCGTGAGCGTACAGCGAATGGGTC
>SLAU01000236.1 GCA_007126675.1 Balneolaceae bacterium | reverse complement strand
TACAATCATGCACATGAAAACTCTCCGCTGATTCGGTTGTATGGTGCTAACAGGGATAATAACCGGTTTATCGGGCCCGGACATGCATTTAACGTATTCCAGCATCTGAATCATGACGATCCATATATCCAATACTGGGTCGACAGAATGAACCGCTATTGGCTTGAAACGTACAATGTTGACGGTTACCGCTTTGACCTTACAAAAGGCTTTGCTACAAACGTACAGGACGGAAGTTTGCTTCAGGGGCCTAATCCCGAAAGAATTGAGAATCTGAAACGGATGTACGATGTGGTTCGCACCTATGACGATGATGCATATATGATCCTCGAACATTTTGCGGCCAACAGTGAAGAACGCGAGCTCGAAGAGCATGGAATGATGCTGTGGGGAAATCATAACTTCAATTATTCTGAGGGAGTTATGGGATGGAACCAGGGTAACAATTCCAATATGAGTGGTATCTATTTCAGGAACAGAAACTTTTCAAATCCGCATCTGGTCGGCTACATGGAGAGCCATGATGAACAGTGGATGATGCATAAAGCAAGAAATTTTGGTAACCAGGATAATCCGGATCATGATATAAGAGAAGACCTGGATGTTGCATTGCAGCGAATGAAGCTGGCCGGTTCATTCTTTTTCACTATTCCGGGCCCCAAAATGTTATGGATGTTTGGAGAGCTTGGTTATGGCTGGGGTGATGGTGAATGTGTAAAACCGGGAGACGGCAGTGATGGCGATTGTGCACCGTCTGATCCGGGAAGAACGGATGAAAAACCGATTCGCTGGGAGTACTTTGAAGAGGAAAACCGGCACAGGCTATACAGGTCATGGAGCGAGTTAACCAGACTCAGAAATTCAAGCCCTGCGTTTACCTCAAGAGATACAAATTTTTCATCATCGCTTGGCGGGGAATTTAAGTGGATAAGACTGGAACACAACGATATGGATGCTGTAATTGTAGGAAACTTCGGTGTTTTCAGAAATTCCGGATCTGTAGATTTTCCTGATACTGGAGAGTGGTATGAATTTGTTACTGGAGAAACAAAAGAGATTGAATCTGTAAGCCAGGACTTTTCACTTGCTCCGGCTGAAATCAGAATTTATACCTCCAGACACATTGAACCGGCAGCAGATAATGTATTTTTCCAGGTTGGTGAAGACGGGTTTGAGGAACTGCCTGACAATTTTGTTCTGTCTCCTAATTATCCAAATCCGTTTAACAGTTCAACTCAACTCGATTATGTAGTACCTGAGCAATCTTCAGTAACAATTGAAGTGTATGATGTACTTGGAAGAAAAATTACAACACTTTTGAATGAACCGGAGCATCCACAAGGACAATTTAACGTTACGTTTGATGCCTCAGGGTTAAGCAGCGGTGTTTACATTGCCAGACTGGTTAGCGGAAATGAGTCGCTGATACAGAAGATGATGTTGATAAAGTAGAAGCTGTAGGCTGCAACCAACATTTTTGTAATTGAGTGGCTCTGAGATTCAGTTGACGGCGGGTTCAAGGCACAGGGTTCAAGGTGCAAGGCTCAGGGTGTTGATGGCGCAAAATCAGCAACCTGGTAGTGTCCGGAGGTCCTGCCAGAGTTGCGGGGCAGAGAAACCGTGAAACAGTTATAAGGAGAATCGATGGATCCTTCGTCATTCGCCGTAAAAGAACGGCTAATTCCTCAGGATGACTTTGTGAGAGAATTGAACATGGGCGGCGCGGTTCATTGCTATTCATATCACTAAATTTAAAGCGCCGCCCTTCTGAATTTACAGACTAAACGTCATCCTTCCTGTCCCTTTGGGAAGGCATACGGCGTTTTTCCTATGCCGAAGGTTCCAAGAATTAGGAGAGGTGAATCAAGCTTCCGCTTAAGCAGTGTGGCAAAAAAGCAACCTGGCAGCGTCCGGAGGACCTGCAAGCGTTGCGGGATCAAGGCTCAGTCTACTTCGCAAAAGGTTCCTCTATCAATTACCCCGCGATTCATCGCGGGGCAAAAAAGGCAGATTAGAATAAACCCCGAGGCTCCGAAATTTACAGAAGCAAACAACTGAATCGAGGGGCAGTGCAAGGGTTAGATATTAGCTCCTCACCAGGAAAGACTCTGTCTGCCACGTAAACCCTTCAATAACTGAGGGCATCTCCTCAATTCCCGATGCTGGCAGGAGGTACGCCATCCGGCGTACCACGCTGCCAGGTCTTTTTTAAAATTGTACAATCCTTACTGCATTAAAACAGTATAATTAATCATTTAAAATTTATTCTTTATACTGCAAAGGTATATTAAACACAGATATCAGAACTAAAATTTATACCAGTTTATAAAAATGCAGAAAAAGATTCATGTAATCATGACTGGCGGAGTTGGGAGTCGCCTTTGGCCGCTATCAAGAAAATCAAGGCCGAAACAATACTTGAATATCTTTGGAGAGAAAAACCTATTTCAGCTTACTGCAGAAAGAAATGCAGAGCTTACCGAAAAACTGATTGTGGTAGGGAATAAGGATAACTACAAACTTTCTGAGGAGAGCCTGAAAAAATCTGAAATAGACCAATACGATCAGATTATCGAGGCAGCTCCAAGAAATACAGCCGCAGCCGTGGCATTTGCTGCATTTGCCGCTGATAAAGATGATCTTTTACTGATTACTCCGGCTGATCATATCATAGAAAATCAGAGTGAGTATCAAAAATCAGTAAAGCGTGCATTTGAACTTGCAGAAGATGGAAAACTGGTGACATTCGGAATCAATCCATCACGCCCCGAAACCGGTTATGGGTATATCGAAGCTGAGGATGAAAGAGTGCTCTCGTTCAGAGAAAAGCCGGATAAAAAAACTGCGGAAGAGTTCTTAGAGAAAGGAAATTTTTTATGGAACAGCGGAATTTTCTGTTTTAAGGCGGGAGTTTTTCTCGATGAATTAAAAAAATATCGGCCTCAGATTTTTGAAAAGAGCCGGAATGCTTATCTGGCAAAAGACGAAGCGTTCATGCCGGAAACGGAAACTATGGAAATACCATCCGAAAGTATCGACTATGCAGTAATGGAAAACTCCGATAATATTGCAGTAGTGCAAAGCTCGTTCGAATGGTCAGACCTTGGATCATTCGAAGCACTATACGATTATTTCAGGGATAACAATACAGAATCAATGTTCATCGGCAGTAATCTTGTTCTTGGAAACGGACGGCATATCGAATTGCTCGGAATCGAAAACAGTATCATTGTAGATACCGATGATGCACTTTTAATTCTCAATAAGAGTCAATCGCAGGAAGTGAAAAAAGTTTTTGAAAGGCTCGAACAATCTAATTCTGAGCTTGTTGATTAGCGGTAGCAGATCACTCGTAATCAACTTCAGGAGCAGAGTTCTGCAGTTATTTAATTGATTATCCGTTGATTATATTTCGGGTCAAATATCTGTAAATGGGCAAATAATAATAACGCGGTTAAAACAAAAACTAACAGTGAAAATTTTAGTTACAGGAAGCGCAGGTTTTATTGGCTATCATGTTACCAAGCATCTTTTAAAAAATGGAAATGAGATAATTGGGCTCGATAATCTGAATGATTACTATGATGTTCAATTAAAGAGAGATCGTCTTGAAGAATTGGGTATCAACCATTCGAATTCAGATGAGATTGAACACAGTGAAAAATATGACAATCATTTCTTCTATCATGCAGATCTGAATGACCGCTTAAAAATGGAGATGATCTTTAACCGGCATCCATTTGATGCAGTGATCCATCTTGGGGCACAGGCCGGAGTTCGGTACAGTCTTGAGAATCCGCACTCTTACATCGATTCAAATATTTCAGGCTTCCTGAATATCATTGAGGGCTGCAGAAACCAAAGTATTGATCATCTGATATATGCATCATCAAGTTCCGTTTACGGAGATAACAGCTCAGTGCCGTTCAATACCTCACAGCAGCTTGATGAACCGGTAAGCCTGTATGCAGCTACAAAAAAAGCCAACGAACTGATGGCATACACCTATTCCCATCTTTATGATATCCCTGCTACCGGCTTACGATTTTTTACAGTTTATGGTCCATGGGGCAGGCCCGATATGGCCTACTTCAAATTCGCGGAACGAATGATAGCCGGCCAACCGATTGATATCTACAATAATGGAGATATGTCGCGTGATTTCACTTATGTGGATGATATCGTTGAAAGTATCGACAGGCTGATATCAAAACCTCCGCAGGGAGATAATCCGCACCAGCTGTTTAATATAGGTTATGGCAGCCCTGTAAATCTGATGGAATTTGTTGAGATTCTTGAAAAACACCTTGGTTTAACAGCAGAAAAAAACTTCCTGCCGATGCAGCCTGGTGATGTTCCCCGAACATGGGCAGATACGGAGGGTCTCAGGAAATTGACCGGTTATAAACCTCAGGTTTCTCTGGATAAAGGCATCCGTGAATTTGTAGAATGGTTTAAGACATACAAACAGCTGTAAACCGTTTACGTCCTGCAGCAGAAAATTGATAACTGCGAATTGATAATGCCTGAAGTTCTGAATATTTATCGTAATTCATTTTCCATAATCTATTATTAATGGTTGCCGTTCCGGATACTCGTTGTTCTCATCTAAACCAATTAGTGTGATAAATCTGTATCAGGTTAATGCACATCAAATTCTTCATTTAAGAAGAAATTTGCCTGTTTAAACCATAAAATATTAAGTTGCGGTCAGCAGAAATTACAGGCAAAACTCCCAGATATCAGAGAAATCTACAATCAGCCTTTATTCAAAATCATCAAAGATCAGCTATGAATTTATTAAAGCTACTATTCCTCTCATATTTAGCGTGCTTTTATTTGATTCTCTTCCCCTGTCAGTCGGGTGCGCAAAATGTGCACTTGAATGAAATCATGTCATCCAATCTGAATGTGATTGCTGATGAAGACGGTGATTATGAAAATTGGATTGAGATTTATAACAGCGGACCTGAAACTATAAATCTTGAAGGTTTTGGATTATCAGACGATTATGATCGGCCTTTTCGATGGGTTTTTCCGGACACCACCTTGTCTCCCGGTGAATTTATGCTGATCTGGGCATCGGGTAAACACAGAACAGAACCCGGCAGCGAATTACATACAAACTTTGGAATCTCTTTTGAGGGTGAAGAAGTGCTCCTGACAAAACCGGACGGCTTAATGCTTGACGATTTACCTCCCGTTGAAATTCCGGGTAATCACTCGATTGGCCGTCAGCCGGACGGTTCAGGCGATTGGATTTTTTTTCCACAGCCAACTCCGGGTTTTACAAATTTTACAGAAGGGTTTTCAGAAGTTCTTGAACCGCCGGTTTTTTCACATAGTTCAGGATTTTATTCCGAAAATATTACTCTTGAATTATCACACCCTGATCCGGATGTAAGCTTGTATTATACTCTGGATGGCACTATACCGAACACAGGCTCAAACTTATACACCGAAGCTATCAGCTTTTCGGACAGATCAGAAGATCCGAATGAGTTATCCATGATTCCCGCAAATAATATTACTACAGGAATCACCAGATGGCTGGAGCCTGCCGGGAATCTTAATAAAGGAAACATCATCAGAGTTAAAGCGATCAAAGAAGGGGCGATTTCAAATGTTGAAACAGAAACCTATTTCATTTTTGATGAGGGCCCGGATGCATATCAATTACCGGTTGTTTCAATTGTAACTGAACCCGATAATCTGTTTGATGAAGAAATTGGCATTTATGTACCCGGAGTAAATCATGTAGGAGGAGATCACGGTACAGGAAATTATGAGCAGAGAGGAATTGAGTGGGAACGGCAGGCTAATATTAAACTATTCGAAAAAGACGGAAGTTTAGGATTGTCTCAGGAAATCGGATTGCGTATCCATGGCGGATGGACACGTCGTAATCCGTTAAAAAGTTTACGACTCTATGCAAGATCTGCTTACGATGACAGCCGTTTTAATTATAAAATGTTTGAGGATCTGGAGGATGACAGCTTTAACAGATTCATACTAAGAGGCTCGGGTAACGATTTTGGATTTACCATGTTTATGGATGCTGCAGCCCAGTCATTGATTCGTCATTTTAATGTAGACACCCAGGCATACCGGCCGGTAATTGTATTTATAAACGGAGAATATTGGGGAATTCATAACGTGCGGGAAAGATACGATCGCAGATATCTTGAGCGTGTATATGGTGCGGATCCGGATAATATTGATTTGCTGACAGCCAGAAACACTGCTAAAGAAGGCAGCTCAGACCACTACGATTCCATGATCGGTTTTGTTATCAATAACGATCTTTCAAATGAGAATATGTTTGAACATCTAAAGACATTAATGGACATCGACAATTTTCTCGATTACTATAGTGCCCAGATTTACTATGGAAATGACGACTGGCCTCACAATAACATCGACTTTTGGCGGTCAAAAAATGAATATAACCCTAACGCTCCTAAAGGACTTGACGGCAGATGGAGATGGCTGCTATACGATGTAGACAGATCACTTGGATTTTCTACAGACGCTTCTTTTGATATGATTGAATGGGTAATCGCTGAGTTAAATCCCAGAACTAATGCTGAGTGGCCAAATATTTTATTGAAAAATTTACTCGAAAATGATGGTTTTTATACAAATTTCATAAACAGAATTTCCGATCATTTGAATACCGCATTTTCAACAGAATGGGTGACAGCCGTTGTTGACAGTTTAAAAGCACCTCTTGAGCCGGTGATTGATGAACATATACACCGCTGGCAAAATCACGGAAGCAGAAACACCTGGGAAAACCGTGTTCAGTGGATGTATACCTACGCAAATGACCGTCCTGACTATCTGCGTCAGCATATGAAGGATCATTTGAATGTTGGTCTGGAAATTGATGTGGTTGTGGATGTCTCATCCGAATCTCAGGGTTTTGTTACTGTAAACACAACCGATATTATCTCATCAACCCCGGGTGTCGATTCAGAGCCATATCCATGGAGCGGAATTTATTTTTCTGATGTGCCGGTTACTTTAACGGCACAAAGTAAAGAGGGCTATACATTTTCGCACTGGGAAACTACAGGTGATTTTCCTGAGGGGCAGAATTCGCAAAACGAATTGATTGAAGTATTTCCGCAGCAGGATGTCATCTATACAGCTCATTTCACAGAGTCAGACCAGGTGGAAGAGAAAGAGGTGATACACTATTGGGTGTTTACCGATAATTTACCTAATGATACACCTCTTGAAGTTATCAGCCCGGTTTTCAGCTCGGTTGATGGTGCAATTCTTACTTACGAAGCAGCAATTTCTCCTTATCCGCCGGCAGAAGGGACAGCCGGAATTCTTGACCGTGTGAATGATCCCACTGAGATCAATTACATTTCGGAGGCTTTTGGGGATATACCGTTTGAGGAATCGGGCATGAGAGGAATTCGCGCCAGGAATCCATCCCTTGTAGATGGAAATGAAAGTGCATTAGTGTTCAGCATGCCTACAACCGGTTATGAATCCGTTGAATTTACCTTTGCAGCAGTGCGCACCGGAAGCGGGCAGGAGCTGATTAAGATTGATTATTCAACAGACGAAAACAATTCCTGGACGACACAAGGCCTTGAACTATCAGAGTTTACCATGTTTGAAGCATACAAAGAAGTGACTGTGCGCTTCGAAGATATTGAGGAGGCTGCGAACAACGAGGATTTTAAAATTCGAGTCCGTTTCGGAGGTGATGAGGATATTCTGACAAGTGAAAGCGGCAATGTTCGGTTTAACAATGTTTCATTATCGGGTTTTGCGGGCGATTTTGAGGAAGATGATGCTGATGATATTGTCCATTATTGGGTGTTTGACGATAATTTGCCAAATAATACTCCGCTC
Organism: Balneolaceae bacterium; assembly: GCA_007126675.1. Taxonomy (GTDB): domain Bacteria; phylum Bacteroidota; class Rhodothermia; order Balneolales; family Balneolaceae; genus SLAU01. The sequence continues at coordinate 182 of SLAU01000236.1, read as the reverse complement.
GAAACTATCGATGCAACGTACTCCGTGATTAATGCGGGCATGATTGAATACCGTGCTGCAATTTCACCCTATCCGCCGGATGAAGGGACGGAAGGAATCCTGGACCGGGTTAACGATCCCACAATTATCAACTATTTCCCTTCCGGTAATTTTGATATTCCGTTTGCAGAATCTGACATGAG
>SLAU01000322.1 GCA_007126675.1 Balneolaceae bacterium | reverse complement strand
CTTCACTTATTGATGAAAGTGTCCAGACATTTTGGTGGGTTATTCTTGCAGGAGAATAGTCCTCAGCATGAGCCATATCGTTGCCGGCAGCAATGGTAAACCGTAAACCGGCACTTGCTGCCGTTTCTATATTACCTTCAAGTAATTCTATAGGCAAATCTATAAAAGGATCACCTAATGGCCAGGCTAAACTCATATTGGCAACATCACCAGGGGCAAAATTGCCGGCTACATAATCTACCCCGGCATTTACATGGCTTGCTAAACTGTATCCACCCTGGTCACAGACCTTTACCGGCACTACGGTTGCACCGGCGGCCACACCTACTACACCTCTGTCATTATCTTTTGCTGCAATGATGCCGGTTACAAACGTACCATGTCCGCTTAGATCATCCTGTGATTCATGGGTTACAAAATTTGCAGCATTTTGTGTGTCCACATTTAACTGGCTCTGGTTCAGCTTGATTCCCGTATCCAAAACCCACGCTCTTTTCCCAGTTCCGTTAAACGGGCCTCCAACCCGTTCAACCCCCCATGGGATGATTTGAGGTATTGGTTCAGGAATAGTATCGCCCATAGTTTTTTGGGTTGCAAGCGGGAAAAGCGAGGATTGTATTGCCTTGTACCGGAAATCCTGAACCACAAGTTTAATTCTTGAATCTTGTTTAAGTACTTCTGCCTGTTCTTCCGACAGTCTTGCCGAAAAACCTTTTAAAGAGTATCTGTACCTATGAATAAGAGAATCCTGCCTGATGTTCAGATCTGAGATTACAGACTCAGTTAGTTCTGCCGCACGTTGCGCAGCCTGTTCGCTCACCTCCCGTTCCCCCTGATCTTTAAATACCACAATATATCTTCCAGGCACCAACACAGGTTCATCATCGGATGAACTTGTAAATGCGTGATTGTTAAAAAGTTGATTATGGGGAGGGGGGTGAATTATCTTGTATTGAAGTAATTTGGTCACAGCTTGTCCATATCAGCATGGAACCTATGATCAAACAGACGGATAAAGTCAGAAAAGATTTCATAATATTCTCCTTGTTTGGTTGTTTATGTAAAAAGAAGAGAGAGCATCATTAATGATCCAACACTCTGTTAATTATGAATATAGTGTAACAGAAAAAATGAAGCAAAAATAAAATGCCATGAATAAGTTCAAGCAGATGTTATATGTTTTATTATGTGTGGCGGTTATTAGCTGCGGAACAGATTCTGATCCCGATCCTGTAGAATGGGATGGTTCATGGAAAGTGATGGGGCCGGATTATCGGGAGTTCATTACCCTGGAATTGACAGAAGAGTATCTTTTTGCAGCAGGCAAGGATCGGATTTTCAGATATACTATTTCGGATGATATTTCAGGCTGGAATGAACTTGATTTTGAAATAGATAGTGATATTTCCGAAATCAGTGATCTGCTGTATTCAGGAAGTGAATTGTATGTTACTGTTAGCAGTACCGTACCTGCTGAAGAATTACCTGCCGGCTTTATTACATTGTATAAAAGTATGGATGGTGGTCATTCATGGCAAAATGTTGAAATAGAAAGTATGGGGGAGCATTCAGCTCCTTATTCAATTTCGAAAATTGAAATGGGGCATAACAATATGCTCTATGCAATTTCCGGTGAATCGGTGTTCAGGTCTGAAAACAGCGGAAGTAATTGGGTGGAACTGGAACATAAATATGGCCCTGATTTTATCTACATAAATAATTTTTTGCTTAATCAGGTATGGATTGGTGGAAATGCTCCCACATTTCATATTTATCTTGAAGTATCACGTGACTATGGGGACACATGGGAATTTCTTAGTGAAAACAAAATTGACGGTATTGGGGATGGAGGAACTGTCAACACCATTCTCGTAAACCCGGAAAACCCTGATTTTGTACTTGCAGGACTAAATGGATCTATTCGAAAATCTGCGGATGGGGGGGGCTCTGGGAGTGGACGTTACAGGGATCTCTATATTTTACTTTAAGAAATAGTTTGTTATATGATGATCGTGTATTTGCTTCAGGCTGGAATCCGGGCCGAAACGGGGTATTTATTCTGATCTCAGATGATTTTGGCGATACGTGGGATATTGATGAGTATCCTACCGGAGAGAGTGGAATTCCAGTTAATGATATAATTGTTGGGGTTGAAAATGGTGAGGAAATCGTTTACCTGGCCTCAGATAACGGAGTGTATGCGTATCGCCTGCAATAATATTTGAACAGGGTGAAAATTTTATTTTTTTTTCAAAAAAATGATCAGAATAAATTTTATACCTCTTTTGATAATTGGTTTACTGATTTCAGGTTGTGGGACCGAATCCGATCCTGGGCTTATCGAGTGGAACGGTTCCTGGAAAACAATGGGTTTAGAAGGTAGTTACATAAATGCAGTTGATGCATCAGGAGATTATCTTTTTGCAGCGGGGCGTGAACAGGTCAGCAGGCATCCTCTGCCGGCAGCCGTATTCGATTGGAAAGATGCGGGTCCGGAAGTTGATACAGAAATCTCAGAAGTTTCAGATATATTAGTCACTGAACATGGCTTTTATACGGTTCTTCGTACTTTTCCCGGAAGCAGTAATGTGCCGCTCGATTTTAAAACCCTGTTTGTCAGTTCAGATCACGGTAATACCTGGCATAATATTGAAATAAACAATATGGAAAGGCAGGTCAGGCCGCATGTTATTATTGAATTAGCTGAATGCTGTGATAATATATTGTATGCTCTGTCAGGTTTTTTGTATAAATCGGAAGATGATGGAAAAAACTGGAATACCCTGGATCACGGTGGCGCTCCACGTTTTGTATATGTAAGTGAAGAACATCAGAATCAGATTTGGATTGGCGGTCAGACTAATATTTTAAGCGCATACTTAGAGGTGTCAAAAGATTATGGGGAAACGTGGGAATCTTTAGGCCAGAAGGTTGCTGGTGGATTTAGTGAATCAACAGTCTACTCAGTTGTAGTAAATCCAGTAGATGAAGAGATGATTTTGGTTGGTATAGGCGGAGGGATTCGAAAATCGGAAGATAGCGGGGAGAGCTGGGAAACAGTTCAGGAGGGTTATGCAATCTTAAATTTAGCCAACAGCCGGACTTTTTCTGAACGGGTGTATGGTTCGGGATTGTCATCTGAAGGAAAACTGTTCATAGCAGTATCGGAAGATTACGGACATTCCTGGCAAATTGAGCTATACCCGAATAGCCCCGATGAGATATATGTAAACGATATGGTAGTAACAACAATTGAGACAGAGGAAGTTGTTTACATGGGTACAAACCGTGGTGTTTATGGATTCCGGTTGCAATGAAAACTCTACCTGAAATACATTGATAGATGGAACTAAAAACCTGACATGTCATGGATATTCTGAAAAGAGTTACAGTAATTGTTTTATTATTTTTTGCGGGCTGCGGAACGGAAACCGATACAGATCGCCTGGAATGGGACGGTTCATGGAAGGTGATGGGATTAGAAGATCAGGAGATTTATACGCTTGAGATATCTGAAGATTATATCTTTGCAGCGGGAAAAAAGCAGGTATTTAGACATCGAATTGCAGAAGAGACGATGAACTGGAATAAACTTGATTTAGATATTGATCCGGAGTTATCAGAAATAAGTGGTTTACTATATACGGATAACAGTTTATACGTGACTGTAATACCAATTGTGCCAACCGGAGAGGTGCCTGAAGGTTTTAATTCATTATACAGGAGTACAGATAATGGTAATTCATGGGATTCTATTGAGATCGATGCGATGGAGGGGAAGGAAGAACCGTTTATAATCTCACGGCTGACAAAACACAATGAAATTCTCTATGCAATATCTGGTAGAGTATTCAGGTCAATGAATGGAGGGAGCACCTGGCAGGAAGTGAATAACCATGGCTATCCAGCATTTATCTCTGTGAACAAAGAACATCCCAACCAAATATGGGCTGGTGGTACAGAATCTTTTAGAAAATACCTTGAAGTTTCAAAAGATTATGGTGAAACGTGGACAGTGTTAAATGAAAATATCTGGATCTCTCCAAATGTTGGTTCTGGAGGTTCAGTAAATTCTATTTCACTGCACCCTGAAAATGGCGATATGGTACTTGCGGCAATGGACTTCCATATCATTAAATCTACAAATGGTGGAGATACCTGGAATACAGTATTGGAGGGTGGAATCCACAATACAGTTTTAAACAGTGTGCTTTTTCCTGAACGAGTTTATGCCTCGGGTTGGTACCCGCCCAGAAATAATGTATTTGTTTTGTATTCAGAAGATTATGGTGATACGTGGGATATTGAAGAATACCCTATCGATGATGGAAAGCTTCGGGTGAATGACATGGTAGTAAAAACCGAAGGTGGAATGGAGGTTGTGTATTTGGCTACAAATAACGGTGTTTACGCATTTCGGAGAGAATGATATAAAATTGAATCGTTAATTTAAGTTCCAATATTCAGAGAAAATGAATACAAATAGAGTTCAATTATTTTTTATCCTTGTAATTTTCATTTCAGCTTGCGGAACTGAATCTGACCCCGATCCGATTGAATGGAAAGGGTCATGGAAGGAGATGGGATTTTTAGGCGAGAGCATCAGTGCTGTGGAAGCGTTTGACGAGCTTTTATTTGTTTCAGGTAGTGGGCAGATTTTCAGGCAGAATCTGGCAGAAAATGTTATCAATTGGAAAGGAGTTGGAGTAGAATTTGATCCCGAAATAGCTGAAGTATCCGACTTACTATACAGTGAATTCGGATTTTATTCAGTAATAAGAAGTTTACCGGGTATAAATGACCTGCCACTTGATTTTAAGACGCTGTATATAAGTACGGATCAGGGCGATAGCTGGTCACATATAGAAATATCAAATATGGAAAGGCGGGTGAGGCCTCATGTGATGGTGGAATTAGCTGTATGTTGTAATCATATCTTATATGGTTTATCGGGTTTTTTATATAAATCAGAAGATGAAGGAGCTACCTGGAAAATTCTGGATCATCGGGGAGCTCCGCGATTTCTTTATCTGAGCCCTGACCATCCCAACCAGATTTGGCTGGGTGGTCAGACAAATATTCTAACACCACATATTGAAATGTCGGATGATTATGGTGAAAACTGGCAATCACTGAGTGATAAGATTACTGATAACCCACTAAACGAAGGACGTGTATATTCTGTAATTATTTCACCGAATGATGAGAAAATGGTTCTTTCCGGTTTGAGCGGGAGAGTTCGCAAATCGGTGGATGGCGGGAAAAGCTGGGAAACGGTATTGGGAGGCTACTCCATACTAACATTTGCAAACAGTACTGTTCATTCAGATCGCGTATTTGCTTCCGGTATTTCACCGCAGGGAGTATTATTTGTAGCTGTTTCAGATAATTACGGAGATTCCTGGCAAATTGAGCAATACCCGGAAAGTCCCGATGAGATGTATGTAAACGACATGGCAGTTACAACCTTTGAGGGAGAGGAAGTGGTTTACCTGGGTACAAACCGTGGTGTTTATGGATTCCGGTTGCTATGAAAACTCTATCTGAAATACATTGATAGCTGGAACTAATAACCGGTCTGATCAAGTGCCGGGGAATGCATTCGTTCACGTTCTATTTGTATCTTAAAGAATCTGAAAATCAATTTAATTATCGTACGGAAAATATTTATCGAAAATTGTTAATATTCAACCGTCAAGAACCGCTTAAGCTCTCTTGAACCTATATGAATTGGTGTTTAGTTAGTATTTGAATTAATCATGGCAATTCTAAAAAGAGTTACAGCAATTGTATTATTATTCTTTATGGGCTGCGGAACCGAAACCGATACAGATCGTCTGGAATGGGACGGTTCATGGAAGGTCATGGGATTGGAAGATCAGACCATTCGCTACATCGATGCATCGGATACGTACCTGTTTGCGGCAAGCACTGAAGAGGTCTATCGCCAGCCTATTGGCGAAAATATACGTATTTGGGATGGCCTTGATTTTACGGATTTAGTGAGTACCGGTTTTGGTTTGGGTGACATTCTATACACTAATCAACAACTATTTGTCATCTATCACCATGATGATAATAATAATTTATCACCACTATACAGAAGTAACGATAATGGCCAAAACTGGGAGAATGTGGATCTTACAATAGAAGGGCAGGAAACGCCATATTCGTTAATCAGAATAGCAAGTCCAAAAAACAAGTCGGTTTTATATGCCCATTCTGGTTACGCATATCGCTCTGAAGATGAAGGCAATACTTGGTTTTTATGTAAGTGATGATTATCCAAATCAACTATGGGGGTCTGGAAGAACTCCGATAGGAACCGGAGTTTTAAGCGTATCCAGAGATTACGGGGAAACCTGGGAAAATCTCAGCGAAAATATAAATATCCAGTTTTGTTGTGGGATTGATTCGGTTATTGTGCCGTCTGAGGATGAGAATATGGTACTTGCCGGCTTTGCTGCATCTATTAAGAAATCGGGTGATGGCGGGGAGAGCTGGGAAACGGTAATGAATGGTTTTTATGTGGAAGCATTTTTGAACAGTCTGTCGGTTCCGGGCCGTATATATGCAACGGGTATATTAACGGGTGAGCGGCGTATATTTGTGGCTGTTTCCGAAGATAATGGTGATACGTGGGAGATCCGGGAATATCACGACAGTACTCTATTTGGTCAATTCACCCGGCATTCAAACGCGTGAGTTAATCGAATCAAGTAGTTGCCCAATTTGGTATCGTCCCTACCGGGACTCAATGGAATATTATGCCATTCTCTACCCGGCAATAAATTGCCGCGCTATTTCCGGATGTCCCTAACGGGACATTGAAGAAATGTCGTTTAGGTGTTGATAGTCCGAATTATCAAATCGGATCGAATTTTATATTTTGTGGCAACTTAATATTCATACAAATGTCATCAAATAAATACAGAATCGTTGTGAAATATACACTTCGTAAATTAGCATCCTGTAAGGATGCATGGAAATAGCCTGCCTTCCGAATCCGTCAGTTGACGGAGCAGGCAGGCCCGCCAATTCATTGGCGGGTAACCAATCGGAATCAAATTGATAGCCCTGTAAGGGCGGAACTTTTTAGGGCTTCTGATAAACATACCGATTGATCCATCAATCAAAAACATATCGTATATCATACTCAATCCCGTATTTTTTTTAACAAAGCAATGTACTCCTCTTTGAATGATACTTTTTGATGATGCTTTTTCTGATTACGGATATAACGGATGGTTTTATCCAGGCTTGATTGGCCAATTCCAAACGCACCATAACCTTCCTGCCACTGAAATTTTTCTCTTTTACCTTTGAACAGATCGTCATTCAACCATTTGGAAGAATTTCCCTTTACTAATTTGATCGCATTGGAAATTGTGAAAGTTGCGGGCAGAGATATTAATAAATGAACATGATCCTCAACACCACCGGCTTGTAAAAGGGTAAATCCATTGTTTTTTGCGATGCCACCCATATATGCATATAGCCTTTCCTGATATGATGGTTTGATTAATGGTTTACGGTTTTTGGTACTGAATACATAATGAATGTATACCTGATTATATGAATTTGCCATGTGAATTCTCCGATTTTGATTTCGTTTCTTTTATGGCACCGAAAAAGGGAAGTCCTTACAGTTAAATTTTAAAAACTATTTGATTGAAATGAATTCATTCCAATAAACAAGGAGAGTATCGTCCCTACCGGGACTCATAGGGAGATTATGCCATTCATTACCCGGCAATGAATTGCCGCGCTATTTCCGGATGTCCCTGACGGGACATAGGAGGAATTCCGTTTAGGTGTTGATAGCCTGGACTATTAAATTTGATCGAATTTTGAATTTTGTGGCATCATTTTAATCATCTGATTGTCATCAAATAAATACAGAATCGTTGTAATAGGTACACTTCGGAATTTAGTATCCTGTAAGGATGTGCGGAAATAGCCCGCCAATTCATTGGCAGGTTATTCGGAAGCAAAACAATAGTAGCCCTGTAAGGGCGACACTCCTTCAGGCTTCGAAACTAAAATAATTGATTTAAATCCTGTGCCAGAAAGACCTCCAAGGTTTCCAAAACCTTGGAGGTCT
>SLAU01000217.1 GCA_007126675.1 Balneolaceae bacterium | reverse complement strand
TTACGCGGTCAGTAAACATTGCTTCGGGCAAGCCATACCAATGAGTCATTCCTCTCAATCCCATTTTTGAAGATTCCGTTACATTCGCATAAACTACGCGCGTTTGCGCGAGATGCGCCATAGATCCCAGCCCTAATTTATTAGCTTCATCAAGTGCTGCTTCAAAAATATCAGGACGTGCGCCAAAAAATTTAATTCCATCCGCTCCCTTATCATCGATATACTGCACCCAGTCTCTAGCCATTTCTGGTGATAAAATCGGCCCGTTATGCCCCAGGCCAAAACGGAAATAGGGAAATATTCTGGGTGCGGTAATTTTGTTTTCATCACTCCATTCTTTGTGCCGCATTGTCCAGTCAATACCATTACCTGAACCGGGCTCCCGGACCGAAGTTATGCCGTGAGCGAGCCATAATTTGAATACATATTCCGGTATGGTACCCTGCGCATTTCCGCCTATGTGTCCATGCATATCAAAAAAGCCGGGTAAAACATACATCCCTTCAGCATCGATCACTTTATCAGCATCATCGATTGAAGGCCTTCTGTTCGGATCAATCGGCACACCCGGCCACCCAACATTGTGTACACTCGCAATTCGATTTCCAATAATCACAATATCAACAGGACCAACAGCAGGAGAGCCGGTACCATCTATCATTGTAACCCCTCGTATCACCAGTTTATCAAATGGGCCTTCGCCCTCCGTTCTTTCAGGTGAGTCGGGCATTTGAGCAATGCCGGACAAGCAAATAGTAAGGGATAAAAAAATAGTAGTGAGCAGTGTTTTCATCAAAAAAGGTGTGTTTTTAATTTTTAATCGGATATTCGCTAAAACTATATCATTTCATTCAAAAATTGTAACAAATTGAGAAGATTTTACTCTTTATAATTACAGCATTGCTAATCTTCTCTACTCTACGAATGATTAGTCAATTAGTCACTCCTATGCTGAAGCATAAAACTCCGGAATTGAAACTTCCGGAGTTTTTTTTATTTAATGCAAGTTATATAACTCATTATCACCTGCCTGTTCTATTTCCATTTGTATAACATAGCTGCAATTATCACAAACAGTAGAGCGGCAAATGCGGTTGCAAAAAAGGTTCCATTTACACCGCCATACAGATAAACTAAACCAAGAAGAAAAGGTGCAATCGTTTGGCCGCAGCGCATAATCATCCAATTAACGGATAGAAATGCCGCCCGTATGTCGGCAGGTACCCGGCTTGTAAGAAGATTTAAAATGCTGGGTATGTTCAGTCCCTGTGCCATTCCGTAAAAAGCGATGGGTATCAATAAAAAGTAAAGAGAATCAATAAAGGGGATAACAAGAAAAATCAGGAAGTAGAGAATAGAGCCGGTTAATATCAGCCCCTGTTCTGCAAACCGTTTTGTGAGCCCGCCAAGTTGCGTTGAAGTAATTCCGGTTAAGATAGATGTGCTTGATAAAAATATTCCGATTACAAGAGAACTGATGCCAAATTTGTCATCAAGCAGGATGGGGAAAAATGTGATGTAGCCGCCGTATAAAATGAAGAATGTCAGAAATATTGAAGCGAATAACCCTGCAACTTTCCAGGATTTTAATGCTTTAAACACATTGCCAAAATAGGAGGAGAGACGGGTCCCTTTTTCTAGTGGCGCTGTTTTTAATGCAAACATAGCATAAATGCCAACCGGAATTGCTAATGCACTCAGAAAGAAAGGATAATTCCAGCCAATCAGCGCCAAAGCACCGCCAACAGCAGGGTATGAAGCAGTACCAATACTCAGCACTCCGCCATTGTATCCCATAGCTGTTGCTCTACGATTTCCGCTAAACAGGTCACCGATTAAAGTAACATTCAAAGTACCGAGAGCTGCTGCACCCGTTCCCTGCAGAAATCGAAGCCAGAGCAACTGATTGAAGTTGTTGCTGAATCCACACAAAATTCCTGCAACTCCAAATAATATCAGTGATGGGATTAGTATTCTTTTTCTGCCTGTCCGGTCTGCCAGTACACCTAAAACCGGAGTAAGAAAAATGCCGGGAAGGGTAAATACAGTAATTAGCAGACCAATTTGTTCTGTCGAAATTTCTAACTCTCTGGCAATGGTAGGAAGGGCAGGGGCAATGCTCGACACACCCATGACAGCGCTTAGAGTGATCCCAAAGATCACAAGCATGTTTCTGTCTTTAAGTAAGCTCTGATTATTGTCTGTCAATATCCCATTCGTTTTTCGAAAACAGACAAATGTAATAAATATTTGTGGCAGTAAAGTTCCTGATTTACAAGAACATGGATATCAAAATTCAGAAATATGAATTTTATAAGTAACAAACGGATAGGATAATGCTCTCATAAACTGATCAGCGGGTTGATTTTAAAATCAATCTGTTATTTACCCCATAATTGATCAGATTAAATATAGAACCGGAAAGGTCTGGCCGTGAAAGGCCGGGCCTTTTATTTTTTACTCTACAAAGAAAAAGTTATAGTCTCCGTGTTTAGGCCGCTGTGAGCTTTCCATCAAAGTTCCTTCACCTCTGAAATCAATTACTTCTCCGCCAAGAAATGTACGAGCTGCACGCCGGGCAATTCTGCCCAGTTCTCCTAACAGTGAAAAGCGCTCTATATCATTTGTACGGGCAATTCTGAGGTTCGATTGATCTGCAAGTTTAACTTCAACAATGCGCGGAAAAGTTTTTCCAAACGCTTTACCATCAGAGGTATAAGAGATGCGGTCTACTTCCATCAACTTAACATTTCCATTTTCACTGCGAAGTGAATAGCCTACAGCACTCTGATTATTCGAACTGCTTGGTAGTAAGAAATAAAGAATATCCCAATTTTCGTTATCTGCATGATGAACAAACCGATAACCACTGTGCATTAACCTTGTTGTAGTTTGATGCTGATGGGTGTGGTCCATATAGGCAGTGCCTTCTACCTGCTTTCTGTTGTTGTTGATGGTTATATGGCCACTAACCTTTGCATAGGGTATGTGAGTTACAATTCCGATCGATTCATCTGCGACTCTGAACTTACTGTCACCAAGTGTAAAGCCCTGTACAATGTCATTCAGTTTTAGATCTATATCGTAACTAACACCATCTTTCGAAAACTTCACTACCACACGATGTTCTTCAGGAAGTTTTCCTTCAAAGTATATATCGCGACCGGGCCGCAATTTAAACAGGTAATTTTCACGATCCTGTACCAGGTACTCGATAGGATACTCTCTGGTAACCTGGAAAACCCTGTCTTTATCCGGATCATATACCGATACACGAACCCCGGTAACCGGAGATTTAAGACTGCCAAAGTTAGCTGCTGAAAATACGATATGAGCCGTCATTCCATTATCGAAATAAAACTGATAGTTCCAGAATTCATTAAAATGGCTGCCGGTAAGAGTTTGTGCCCAAATGCGGTCAGAAGATATTTGCTGTAAATCAGCTCCGCTGCCTGTTGCCTGAGATTTAACAGGAATCACTAAAACAAGCGACATTAACAGCGGGATAAAGTATTTATATAAAGATTTAAGCATGATGGTAGCCGGTAGTTTTACACTCTGGTAACTGATTAGTGATGATAACGATGAATATGCCATTTCGTTTTTCAGATACTGAATATTATCACTTTTAAATACCAAAATATGATCTAAGTTCCCAAAAACAGCGGGTTCTTATTATGTTTTGTATATGCAATCGAAGAAAGTGGAATGAATTTTTCATAGCTAGCTTAATATGTGATAATTTCAAATATTGAAGAAATTGCAGTATAAAGTGTTAGAGTTCTCTCCTTTTTAGAACTTTGAATCACCAATTTGTGAAGAAAGTGTTGACGCTTTTAGTGAAAAAAGATGATTTTTCATCATACCGGAAGCTGTAAAAATATTGGCTGTACTAAAAGTAAAATCGGTACAAAAGTTTCAGGTTCATGCCGGGTTCAGGCATTATGGATTTGATACGGGAGAGATGATTTCTGTACTCTGTATTTGCAACATTATCAAAATTAAGTGAAAAGGTGTGAAGATACCTGCCGGAGCTGAAATGATATTGTCCGTAAAGATCCAAAAGAACATATCCATCGGTGGGTTCTTCAAAAATATCGATTCGATTTTGACTTGCAGCCATTCTTGATGCCGCACCAAGTGTTAAATTTGAGTTAGCCCATTCAAGATACACACGACCGGTAAGAGGGGGGATCATCGGAACTCCTTCATCAGAATGGTCAAAACGTGCTACGGGAAATGAACGGTTATCGGATATAAAATCTGCCCGAACATAGCTTGCAGAGCCACCGGTGGTCCAATGGCTAGAAAGACGATATTTCAGATTCATTTCAATACCTGTCATCAACACTTGCTGTTCCACAAAAATGAATGTATTCAGATCGTCTCGTCTCGTAGCACGCTGATTCGAGTCTCTTGGGAAGATGTAATTATCCATCTGATTTCGGAAAAGTGCAATATGCAGGTTAAAAAGACTTCTGTCTGCCCTGAAAAAGATTTCACTTCCCCAGCCTCGTTCAGCACTTAGATCGGGGTTTCCTTTTTCATATGAAAAATTGGCAAGATGTGGGCCTTCGGAAAATAATTCTTCTATACCGGGTGCCCGAAACGTTCTTGTTATAGTACTCCCGATTTTCATATTGGATCGAAGTAAATAAGCAGCTCTGGCTGAACCGGAGAATCCACTGAATGTTCGTTCCCGGATATGTCCAATCAAAAAAGAATTTCGTTCTTCACTGGGTGTTACCTGACGCACATCGAACCGAAGAGCTCCCTGAAGGTTCCAGTTACCCAAATCAGTTTCTTGAAAAGTATAGGCTGCTATCGCGTTTTCGATCGTTTCCGGTGTTTCTGAAAAAGCTCCTGATGCATAATCGCGATGCTCACCCCAAACGCCAAACAAGCCTTTATCAACGAACAACCAATCATTGTGGTGGAGGTGTACTTTGGCATTGGTGGTTAATACACCAAATTCTGAGCCTACAATTCTCCGATCCGTTTCAAATGAGGGCTTTTCAAGCTCTTCATGATTGTAGAATGAGTAGGTTGCATCAAGGTCGAGCCGCTGAAGAAAGCTTCCCGGCATATCGAAGCGGCCTTTTAATTCGGTATATCTTCTGAACATTTCGATATCTACACCATTCGGGTGCGCATCGGCAATTCCAATTCCCCCCGGGACCCCATATTTGGTGTCCATCAGGTTGCCTGATATTCCAAGCATACCCCAGGAACGGATATAGCTAAGCCCCATAGATCCATTGTATGTTGTAATGCTGGTATTATCGAGTCTGCCGGTAGGTGTACCAATATCACGGCTTTGGCGTAAGCTTCCATCAACCCGGAAAGCGAAATTGTTAAATAAGGGTCCATATGCGCGCAAACCACCGGCATAACCTGAATTGACACTTTCTGCTTGCGCACTTCCACTCATGTGTATGTGATCCGGCATATCGCGTGGAATTTGTCCTCTGATCACATTAATGACTCCGCCCATCGTATTGGAACCATAAGTAAGCGCAGAAGGGCCGCGAATGAGCTCAATATGCTCGGCTGTCATTGGCTCAATTGCAAGAGCGTGGTCTGCAGCAGTTGCGGAAAGATCGCCAGTTCGGCCGCCGTCTTCCAGAATCAGCAGACGGTCGCCACCAAGGCCTCTTAAGACGGGACGGGCAGGAGCCGGCCCCATACTTCTTTGAGCAAGTCCGGGTTCATCACTCAGTGTTTCAGCGATAGTTCGGCCCAGTTGCTGCCGAAGGGTTCGTCCTGTCATTACCCGTTCTATGCTTGTTGTTTGATCATCTCTTATATAATCTGCAGTTACCTGGATTTCGCCGGGGCGAAACGTTCTGGAGTAGAGTCGTATGGCGATTTCAACAGTATCTTCAGCAACAACTTCAACTGTTGCAAAGCCTGGTTCATACCCAATGTGCTGCGCACGAAGAGTATGTGTACCTGCAGGAACATTCCGAAAAATAAAATCACCATTAGCGTGGCTCACAGTACCCCGGTCAGTTCCTTCAATCAAAATAGAACCGTTACTAACCGGATTATTAGTTTCAGCGTCTAACAGATATCCTTTTATAACTCCCCGATCAGATTCGTCTATTGGCTCGTTATATGCAAAAAGCTGCTGGGCATTAAATAAAGTAACCAGCATCAATAGCATTGAAAAATGAAAAAAAATGTGTTGTATTTTAAAATTCATGAATTGTTTTAACAGAGAAATCAGACCTGATCATTGTAAACACACATAACTCCGTCTCCAACGAATGGGCCAGACAAAATAGTGGCAAAATAAATGAAAGATGAATGTTTGCCTGATAAATTTTGAAAAATTACTCCATTTCGATATAAATGGGCAGAGGGCGGGGTGTGAGATCAGCATGATCGATATGGAAAAGATTAATTCTCAAATCAGTTCTTCCTTCAGAAAGTAACTCAAATGAAAATTTCCATGTCTCCTCGTTCACATCATAAATATCTCTGAAGTTTCGTTCTTCAACAGGTTTTACATCACTGGTATTGGGATATTTGTACCTGAACTCAAGGTTCCATTCACCGAAAAGGCCAGCTGTGCCACCCTGTTCTTCATTTAGCTGTGGAAGATCAAAAACTACTTCATTCCGATCTATCCAACGTATCGTTAACTCTTCTGTAATGTTATCAACAGCATCTGCACTTGAAAATAACAATCCATCCCCATTTTGCATATATCCTGGTGTTTCATCGTCAGAATCCTGCTTAACATATTGAGGGAAATTGTCATTAGGGTCAATTGTGTATTCACGTAAAAAGTATCTTACAAGAATCTCTCCGTCAATCTCAAGCTGAAATCCAAATGCTTCAGCGTGTTCGCCAAAATCATCAGAGCTTGCGGGATTGTCTTCACACGAAATTAGTACAAAAGCTGAGAGAATAAGTGCAAGTATTATGCTTATTGCACGGTTAAAGTAAAACATGATTGAAATTATGTTTTGATTAAAAAGAACTTTGTTGATTAAGAATCCGGTAGCGATCAGGCTGCCGGAAACGGAGGTCTAGTTACAATACAAATTTATATTAAACGAGAATTATCTTTGTCTTTCGAAGCGGTTGTGCGGATACGTGCCATCTTCAGCAAGCTCATAATTATCAATAGTAATTGGCATTGGTGAGCTGGCTTCAAAAACAGTTACATCATCGGTTGCACAATTCCGGATTTGATCAGATCTGTGATTATCTCCGGGTACGCTTTCAATAGAAATAACGTCTTCGCAACGGTCAACCCTAAGTGTCATACCGGCTGTTCCAACACGATCGGCTCGCAGGTGGAAACCCCATGACTGATCACTGCCGTGCTGTTCTATATTAGAACCGCGTGAATCATTTGGCTGATCCCAGGATACATTCATTCTGTAATGACCATCTGGGTTAATTTCATCACCAGAAACGTCACCGCTGGCTCCGGGTACGCGTTCCTGAGGAAGTTCAACTATTTCGCCATCATCCATGATGAAACGAACAAAAATAGAGGGAGTAAAATATCTTCTTCCTCCAATTTCCTCTTCATCAGCAGACGTTCTGGTTAGATTACCGCCATTGTGTGTATCGCTGAGCATAAATGTGTTGTCAAATACATATTCTTCAACAGCGGATGCATTGTTAAAAGTATACGATCCACCTTGATATCTTACGATTTCAACACCTTCAATTTCGATCACAAATCCTTCAATTTCAGGATCTGCATCGGCATCCGGTCCGGTTGTATCATCACTGCATGCTTGCAGTGAAAACATTGTTAATACTAATAGTGCTATTAATCCGAGTTGTAGTTTAGTTGTTAGATACTTCATGATTATATATTAGTTATATTTGAGTTTATGGGTTATTTGATTAAAAAAACCATATGAAAAGCGTACAGACTTATCAATCTGACAGATCTTTCGCATGCTTTTACAGATTATTTGATAAAGAGCAGAGTTTAATCTGCGGCAGGAGAGTAGTACTTAGCTTACAGGAGGGGCGCGTCCAAACTGCGAATTGAGAAAGGTAAGAAATGCTTCTGCAGTTTTTTCGCAATAATATACATTCTCTGAATTGAGTGTAACTTCAGAGCTATCAAGAGAAGAGTTATCTGTTTGAAATACCGATCCGCATATCACACATTGATTATGATCAACTACCAGAGAATGCCCGGTTTTACT
>SLAU01000242.1 GCA_007126675.1 Balneolaceae bacterium | reverse complement strand
TTGAACTTTCCATCGAAATAGCACCGGCTGATGCAGGCATCGAAAATGCGGTCGGACCGTTTAATTTCACGCTTGAAGAAGGTGAGAACTACACGCTTGTTGCATCCGGTGTTGTTGACGAAGGAGCTTTCGCAGGAGCTGAAGGTTTTTCACTCGAAGTATTTACTCCTTCATTATTGGCTGCAGATGATGAAATAGATGTAGCTGTAAATATAATGCATGGTTCACCTGATGCACCTGCCGTTGATATTTATCTTGAGCAAACAGGTGTTGATCCTGCAGTGTCGGGCCTGGCTTATCCAACTTTTACCGGCTATGTAGACCTATTCCCCGGCAATGAAGTGGTAGGTATTGCAGGAGCAGGTGGTGAAATACTTGCAGAATTCAGTGCCCCGTTCACAGATCTTGAGTTAGCCGGATCTGCGTTAACCGTACTTGCTTCCGGCTTCTTTGATCCGGATAATGCGGGTGAAGACAACAGCTTCGGTTTGCTTGCTGTACTGCCGAATGGAACAACCCTGATGTTAGATGTGGTTGAAGAAGAGCCTGCTACAGCATTGCTGCAAGTGATCCACAACTCACCGGATCCAGCAGTAACTTCCGTTGATATTTTTGTGAATGGCGAAGAATTCGCAACCGGATTCGACTTCCGCACAGCAACACCGTTTGATGAAGTACCCGCGGGAGTGGATCTTTCCATCGAAATAGCACCTGCTAATGCCGGCATCGAGAATGCGGTTGGGCCATTTAACTTTACTCTTCAAGAAGATGAAAGTTATACACTGGTTGCATCCGGTGTAGTTGATACAGAAGCATTTTCTGATGCAGAAATATTTACTCTTGAAGTATTTACACCTTCTCTATTAGCAGCTGATGATGTTTCTGAAGTTGCAGTAAATATTATGCATGGTTCGCCTGATGCACCTGCTGTTGATATTTATCTTGAACAAACCGGTGATACTCCTGCAGTCCCCGGTCTGGGATATCCTGCTTTTACAGGTTATGTTGATTTAGCACCAGACAATGAAATTGTTGGTATTGCAGGTGCCGGCGGTGAAGTTCTTGTAGAATTCAATGCTCCGTTCGCAGATCTTGAGTTAGGCGGCGCTGCATTAACCGTTCTTGCATCCGGGTTTTTTAATGAAGAAAATGCAAGTGAGGGTAACAGCTTTGGATTACTTGCTGTACTAACGGATGGTTCAACTTTAATGTTAGAAGTGGTTGATCCTGAAGAGATCGCAAATGTTCAAATCATCCACAATTCCGCAGATCCCGCTGCAGCTTCTGTAGACATATTTGTAAATGGTGATCTTACCTTACCGGGAGTTGAATTCAGACAGGCAACCGCATTTCTCGAATTACCCGGTAATACTCCTTTGAACATTGTTGTATCACCTGAGGACGCAGGTATTGGTGCAGGAATTGAATTTGAAGGTGTTGAATTCTCTGCCGATGGCAACTATTACGTTGTTGCAAGCGGTGTACTTGATCCGTCAGCATTTGCAGAAAATCCTGATGAAGTTGACACCGGATTCTTCCTGGATGTTATTCCGAATGCATCTATGTCAGCCGATGAAGGTAACTTTGATTTCCTTATCTATCATGGTTCAACTGATGCCCCTGCAGTGGATATCGAAGCAAGGGATGTTGCACCGCTTGCTGACGGTGTATCATACACCGATTTCACTCCGGATTATATCAGTGTACCCGCAAACGAATATATCATCGATATTTTCCCAGCTGGCTCTGATGACGTTCTGATATCATTTGATGCTGATGTATCACCTCTTGGCGGTGCTACCGGTATCGTACTGGCAAGCGGATTCCTTGATCCTGCTGCCAATAACGATGGTCCCGGTTTTGGCCTGATCCTGGTTCTTGCAGACGGTAGTGTAGTTGAACTTGGTGTTGCAACCAGCTCAGAGATTGTTGGAGGCGACATTCCGGATCGTTTTGAATTGAGCCAAAACTACCCGAATCCGTTCAATCCAACCACAAATATAAGCTACTCGCTGCCTCAGGCATCTGATGTCAGAGTTGAGGTTTTCAATGTAACGGGACAGCGAATTGCAGTACTCGTGGATGGTCAGCAGAGTGCCGGACAATACACTATCAACTTTGATGCAAGTAACCTTGCAAGTGGTGTGTATCTGTACAGAATTCAAGCGGATAATTTTACCCAAACCCGCAGAATGACGCTGATTAAATAAGTCGGTTTATTACCCTGTTACTAAACCCGGTTCTGAAGCACTGCTTTGGGACCGGGTTTTTTTATGTCTTTTATTCACTGATTATAGAATCATCGTAAAATAATTTTCGGAGTAATCATCATCTATCTTTACTAAAGTTTGATTCTGAAAATTTTTGCCATTCCAGCGCCATTCATCTTATTTTTTTTCATTACTCTTTCTTATCCTATGTAAAAATCATCAATTAAATTTTTGGAGCATGTCACAGCTTATTGAACCGAATAAAGTTCGTTCTACCCTGAAAAAGCATATTCTTGCTGATGGGTATGAAATGGTACTCGATCTTAAAAAAAGTAAGGGACCATACCTTTACGATTCCACATCCGGCAGAAACTTCCTCGACTTTTTCACTTTTTTTGCATCAAACCCGCTTGGGATGAATCATGAAAAACTTGCCGGTGACGATGATTTTATTGCCAAACTCGGACAGGTGGCAATCAACAAACCGTCCAACTCTGATGTGTATACAGAAGAGATGGCCCACTTTGTTGAGACTTTCTCAAGGGTGGGGATACCGGATTATATGCCTTATGCATTTTTTGTTTCGGGCGGAGCCGTTGCCGTAGCTAATGCACTTAAAGTAGCGTTCGACTGGAAAGTCCAGAAAAATTTCGAGAAGGGATATCGAAAGGAACTTGGCCATAAAGTTTTACACCTCGACAAAGCCTTTCACGGCCGCAGCGGATATACTTTGTCGCTCACAAACACAGATCCGAAAAAAGTAAAATACTTTCCAAAGTTCGACTGGCCCAGAATTCATAATCCGGCGATAAAATTTCCTCTTAATGAAGAAAACCTGGCCCAGGTTCAGAAAGAAGAAGAGCAGGCACTTACACAGGCACGCCAATATTTCGAAACATATAAAGATGAAATCGCCTGTATTCTGCTGGAACCGATTCAGGGCGAGGGCGGCGATAATCATTTCAGGAGAGAGTTTCACCAGGGCCTTCGTGATCTTGCCGATGAATTTGATGCACTTTTGATTTATGACGAAGTACAAACCGGAGTGGTTTCAACCGGAAAATTCTGGTGCCATGAGCATTACGTAAAACCGGATATTCTGGCATTCGGAAAAAAAGCCCAGGTATGCGGCATTCTCGCTACAACCCGGGTTGATGACATTGAAACAAACTGTTTCCACGTATCCTCAAGAATTAACTCTACCTGGGGCGGTAATCTTGTAGATATGGTTCGGTTTGATCGTATCCTGGAAGTGATTGAAGAAGAGAACCTGATTGATCATGTAGCAGAATGCGGAGAGTTTCTGCAAAACCATCTCAATGAGTGGGCAAGCGAATCAGAGTATGTCACGAACCCAAGAGGAAAAGGACTGTTTTGCGCCATTGATTTGCCAAATACCCATGCACGGGACGAAGTAATAAAAGAGTGCTTCAAAAACGGCCTGATGATCCTCGGTTGCGGAACCCGGACTATACGATTCCGTCCATCACTCACGATCCAAAAAGAACATCTTGAAGAAGGCATGGATATTCTGAAAAGAAGCTATAAAAGTGCACTTGAACGGTGTCCTGTAGTTGGATAGTTAATTAGGGGATTAGAAAATTAGGGATTAGGTAATTAGGAATTAGGACCTGACAGCGTGCGAACATCGTGAGCTCCTGTCAGCGTCTGCCCATGTGCCCGAAATTTCCAGATCTGTAATAAAAACACAACGAAACACACTTTAGCAGGCAGGCTTCAGTGTAGAGTATGGTGGTAGTTTAAAAATTGGAGTCCGTACTCAAACGCTGACAGGACCTTCGGACGCTGTCAGGTTTTAATTCTAAGACCTGAACAGCGTGCGAACATCGTGAGCTGCTGTAAGCGTCCGGTTCTCTGCCAGAGAATTACTTAACAAGCCCTAACTCCCTAATTCTCTAATCCCCTAATTTTCTAATAAGCTAATCACACCATTTGATGAGATTCAGGCTGCAGCACAATTTCATTCAGTACAGACTGACCCGGTTGTGAGGCAGCATAATAAACCGCTTTGGCAACTTCTTCGGGTGTAAGCATTTTATCTTTCTGTACACGCATTTCCACTTTGGGATTTTCCCAGAAATCTGTAGCCACACCACCGAGATAGAGCAAAGAGAATTTAACATCTCCCCTTCTGAACTCTTCAACCAATGCTTTTGTGAAACCGGTTACTGCATATTTTGAGGCGGAATAAACAGATGTGTTCTTCATCACCGCCTTTCCTAATATTCCGGGAAACATGATCACTCTCCCCTCTTTTTCAGTAGCCATAAATCGAGCTACCGTTTGGGTCACCAGAAATGTACCGTAAATATTTACATCGAATACTTCTTTAGCATCATCGGGTTTAATATCCAGAAGTGGCTGTATCAGGCCGGTACCAAATGCATTTACCAGCACATCAATTTTTCCGAGATTTTCATCTACTTCCCTTGCCATTGATGAAACCGAACCTAAGTCGGTTACGTCCACTTCAATTACAAAAGCCTCTCCGCCATTGTCATTGATCTCTTTTGCTTTTGCTTCAATTTTTGATTTATCTCTTGCTGCTAAAACTACTTTTGCACCTGCTTTTGCAAACAGGTCTGCGGAAGCCTGACCGATTCCGCCAGAGCCGCCAACGATTAATACTACTTTGTCTTCCATTACTTTATGTGTTTTGAATTGTACGTATTTGTGTACAAAAATTGGGGTTAAGAATTCTGATATTAGAAAGGCTAAGCAACCAAAAATCGTTCAGGTATCTTGTAATTTGTAATACTTTTTCAATCCGACACTATTTTATTACTCTTTTCAGGTTGGGATTCAGATGCATGAGTATGTCATACACAGATGTGCCGCATGCGCGGTTGATATCGGATGGCCTTGAACCTTCTTTATCATCAAATATCACAGCCGTATCCCCGGTTTCGACTTTCGCATTCGGACCCAGATTCACAATGCAATGGCTGGCTGAGACGGATGCCACTACCGGGTAGTGTGTACCGTTGATCCTTACTTTTGCACAATTGGCCGCCGAGCGCTGCCAGCCGTCGGCATGTCCCATTGGCAGGGTCGCAGTCCATGTATCTTCTTCAGCGATAAAAGCCTGTCCATACCCCGCACTTTCACCTTTCTTTACATGCTTTACCTGCAGTACCCGGCACTTCAGTCCGAATGCAGGCTTCAGGTCCATCAGATCCATCTCTCTTTGCACCTCCGGCTGTGGGTAAATCCCGTAAAGTCCGATACCGGGACGCACCTTGTCGAAATAGGCATCGGGATGGCGGAAGATCGGTGTAGTGGAAACGGCATGCCTGGCTCCGTGATCCAGCCCCTTCTCCTCCAGATCTGCCATCAGGCTGTTAAACCGCCGGATCATCTCCTCATCGAACGTTTCCGATTCGGTAAACGTGATAAACGATCCGCGAACCTTCACTCCGTTTCTTTCGGCCAGGTCTTCATAAAACGGTACGGCTTCATCCCACCTCACGCCCAGCCTGCCGAGGCCGGTATCAAGCTTTACCTCAACTTCTACAGGCTTTCCCAGCTCATACGCTGTTTTTTCAATCTCACCGCCAATGTCTGTGTAGATCATGGGAATGATACCCCGCTTCAAAGCCTCTTTCAGATCCTTTCCCTCACAAAGGTTTAGTAGCACCACCGGCTTTTGGATACCTGCATCTTTCAGTGCAAATGCCTCGCCAAGTTTTACCACACCGAAACTGTCAATTTCATTCATCGGGTCAAGAATTTTGGCCGATTCGACCACTCCCATGCCGTACCCGTTATTTTTGATCACAGCAAACACCGGCCGGCCGGTTGCACGATAAATGTCCCGGGCGTTATGCCTCATGTTATCCGGATATATTTCGATCCAGGGATCGTACTTCGAATAGCTTGGAGAAACCACTGGCGGAGTACTTTTTCCAGATTCGTAAAGTACTTTTGTTGAATATCCTAACGGTAAAAGCGATAATGTTTTAAAGAAATCACTCCTTGTCCATTTCATAGAATATGATTTTAGATTGTTAAACCGGCAAAATAAGTTACCAGAAAGCATAGTTCCAATGAGGTGCCTGTAAGTTCTGAATCTCGCAGAATTTCGCTAAGTTAAACGCAGATTTATGCTGATTATCTGTCATGCTCTGCGAAATAGAAATAACAGTATTGTAGTTACATTATATAAAAAGCTTCGATCTTTTCGTTACTGAGTATCATGAAGAAATTTTTACCTGTAATCACCATTCTGCTTGTATTCGCTTTAGCGATGATCCTTGCCGGCTCATCAGTCGATCCTGATCCTATACAGAAAAAAGTGGATAGGATTTTTGAGGGAATAGACTCCGAAACTTCTCCCGGGTGCGCGTTGTCGGTTATGCAGAAAGGTGAAATCATTTATGAAAACGGGTACGGTATGGCCAACCTTGAATACGGAGTGCCCATCACGCCGGAAACTATTTTCCATGTTGCTTCTGTATCAAAGCAGTTTACGGCAATGGCGATTGAACTGCTTGTAAACGACGGTCTGGTTTCGTGGGATGATGACATTCGCGATTACGTACCTGAAGTGCCCGACCTGGGCCATACGATTACGCTTCGGCACCTTGTACATCACGTCAGCGGTTTTCGCGATCAGTGGAGCCTGCTCTTATTGGCAGGATGGAGATGGGAGTCGGATGTTGTTCGGCAGAGAGATGTTCTGGATGTGGTATCAAGGCAGGCAGCATTGAACTTCCCGCCCGGCACGCGTTATCTCTATTCGAATACCGGCTACACCCTATTGGCAGTAGTTGTTGAACGGGTATCCGGACAAACTCTCAGAGAGTTTTCTAAAGAGAGAATTTTCGTTCCGCTGGGAATGGATAATACCCACTTTCAGGACGATCACCGCCGGATTGTCCCAAACCGCGCATGGGCATACGAGCCTAACGAAGATGGATTATTTGGCCTGCGAAACTCCATACCGGTTTTCGACGTGGTTGGAGCCAGCAGCCTTTTTACCACAGTTCGGGATCTTGCAGCCTGGGATCGTAATTTCTACAGTGCATTGGTAGGCGGACAGGAAGCCGTAGACCGGATGCACGAATCTTTTGAATTATCCAATGGAGAAACTATACCCTATAAGCACGGATTGATAACAGGTGATTTCCTGGGCCTCCGCACAGTCAGCCACGGCGGCTCGGATGCCGGTTACAGAAGCCAGTTCATGCGTTTTCCTGATCAGGATTTTTCTGTTGCCGTACTCTGTAATATTTCTTCAGCTAATCCGGATGCATTTGCACGACAAGTGGCATATCTGTATCTGGAGGATGAATTCCCGGATTCAGAAGAACAGCTTGCTGACCAGCAGCGCATCCCCGATGAATTCACAGAATCAGATAAAGACCTTGAACCGTATGCCGGAATTTATATCACCCGGGGCGGTGACAGAAACTTCAGCATTCTTCACGATAGCGGGATTCTTTTTCTTGATGTGGGACGCATCCTCCCACTGATTCCGGTTGATGAAAATAGCTACAAAGTTCTGGGTACAAACATAAAGTTAGAACTGAATCGAAGTGATGAATCCGGTGAAACCACCCTGAAAACAATTCACCAAAGTGATCCGGATCTGTACCTGAGAAAAGATCGCTGGAATCCGCTGCCTGGCCAGTTAAAGCCCTACGAGGGACGGTTTTATTCAAGCGAACTCGGTACCGAATATAAGTTTGCCGTAGAAAACGGTGCCCTTCATTTCCACCACCGCAAACTGAATTCCCGTCCCCTTCAGCCAATCTTCAAAGATGGTTTCAGTATGGGCGGAAATACCGTGGTCTTTTCCAGAGATGATGATGGAGAAATTGATGGCTTCCGTATCTCAACAGCGCGTGTTTGGGGTGTGCGGTTTGAGAGAATATAGGGTGTAACCGCGGAGAAACGCAGATAGTTTAAAGGACAGATATATCAAAAAAATAATCCTCCGCGAGTGCTTTCAGGTC